>JBAYYO010000034.1:0-12090 GCA_041672985.1 Syntrophomonas sp.
TTTTTGGAAGGTAATGAGCATACTATTTGTCTGGATAAGGCCTGTTTTACCAGTTTGAATTTCCGGGCTATGGCTCGGAAGGTTCTATGGCTTCCAGCAGGTTTAAAAAGGGTGCCTGGAGATTTTGCTGACTTAATTCCCAAACCGTATGCCCCTCCAGGGGCAAATCATGAATCCTCTCTCAGGTGGGTATGGGGTCAGCAATCCTTTCCCAGCCAAAGTAATCAGCCAAAGCAGCCAGCTGTTGACTGTTATGAGTCCATTCCTTGGTGTTAATCTTGTTAGGCAGAATAAGACTAAGTTTTCTTGCTCTTCCCCCTGAGTCTTGCAGATATTTTTCCAGGGCCTGCAATTCTTCTAATTCGTTAGGATGGCTGAGGTCTGTACACACTATTATTTGGTCAGATATTAGGCTTAATAAACTACAGTCTTGGTGAGATGAGGGGTAAAGCAACAGGTAATCGTAGGCAAGTTTTTTGGCAATGGAGGATTGGGTTAGGGGATCGGGAAAACTGTCTGCCAGATTAATCAGGTCTATCCCCCCACGGGCTTTTATTATCCCTGCTTCAAAACCAGCGGTAAGTATCTCCTGCAGATGGTATTCCTGCTGGCTGCTTATTCCCAGCCATTTATAGAGCTTTTCACAATAACCCCCAACTCCTATTAATACCCTGAAGCCTTTGCGAACCAACCCCCTGGCCAGGTTAACCGTCACAGTTGTCTGTCCAGCACCCGGACCCGCAGAAATTATAGAAATAATCCTCAAAAGCATACACGCTCCTTTTAAACATCGATCAACAGTTTCATAATCTTTGCCTGGGGAGAGGTAAAAGCATTTCTCGTACCTGGGCATTGAATTATTGCGGACTCATTCTGCGGCCGGGCGGCTGGTTTCTCGTTAAGCAGACACCAGGAAGCGTTATTACTTTTAACCGGGTATCATTGAGGGGTTAATAAGGAAGGGGAATACTACCAGAAATAAACTTATGATGATAAACATACCCAATAATATCATGCGCAAAACGCAGTTACCGATTAACTGTTTGTACATGATGGTTATCTGTTTCCAGTGCAGTACTATATGCAGCAACAATAAAAATATCAGAAAATACCCACAATACAGATGAATGAGACTCCAGGTATCCCGATCAATCCCCAGCATGAACATGTTCATTTTTTGCCCGAAGGCCGCCCGACTAGCACTTCCGCCCAGGAGAATATACTTGCGCACATAACCTGTTCCAACCAGAAACATCATGCCTAAAAACATTATTATATCGATAACAAAATTGGTCTTCGATTTACTCATAACAAGCCCCTCCTTTGAAGATATGTCTTTTGTTATCTCAATATATACCAATATTTAAGAGATGCATAAAACGGACAATCAGAATTTCTCTGCCCGCCAGTCTGCTTATACATTGTTGGCAGCTTCAATGAGCGGCAACAGCCCTTCCTGGTACTGTTTCAGAACCATTTCCCAGGGCAGTCCTTCCTCGGCAAGATATACCTTAACCCCGGCATTTTTAAGAAGGGCAAATGCATTAGGTCCGATGCGGTTGCAAAGCAATATGCCTGCATCATGATCCAGCAGTTCCTGAGCTGCTTCGTTTCCGGCCAGATGGTTTAAATGTGATCCTTGATTGCTGATTGCTTGGAAGCACTTCCGTTCATCATCCCAGATTATGAAAAAGGCGCAATGGCCGAAAAGGCCATCCACTACAGCTGAAGATGAATCATCGTTGGCGCAAATGGCGATTTTTGTACCGGCCGTGGCCGTAGATTTTTCATTTTCCAGCAAAAAATCCCGGAAGGGACAATCCTCGTTTTTTTTGAAACGATTAGCTTTCCGGCAGTGCCCCTGACCCAGACAGTAGTCTCCTCCTTCAACCCGGATGACTTCACCCTGTATAAGCGCTCCGGCAATTTTTCTGCGTCCTTCGCTGAGAATTCGCTGAAAGGTGGGGCGTGAAACTCCCATGCGCTCAGCGCATTCCTCCTGCTCTAAACTCATTAGATCCTTAAGGCGGATTGCCTCCAGTTCCTCAACCTTTAAAATGGTTTCTTTTAGTCTGGAGCGGGGTATACCTACCGGCTTGAATTCGGTTACCCTCGGTATTGCTTCCACCTGACGGCATTTTGTTTTTCTAGCCATAATTACCATCTCCGCAGCATAATAATATACTACTATGATAACAGAGTGGCTCCCGCCAAAAAACTATAGATGTCAAATAATTATCCAGCACGGAACTAATTTTCCACCCGGGTGATTATCTTCTCCACGATGTTGGCCAGCTCTTCTGAGTAGTATTCCTCTACTTCACCTTTATCAACTAACTGGTTTAAGCGGGTATCCCAGGGCAGACTGCCCAAAAAGTCTATCCCCATATTCTGAGCGGCTGAGCTTCCTTGACTTTCCCCAAATATTTTTAGCGCTTCACCACACTGAGGGCAAATATATTCCGACATATTTTCCACTAAACCCAGGATGGGTATCTTCATCTGTTTAGCCATTTTTACAGCCTTGTTGACTACCATTTGCACCAAGGTCTGGGGTGAAGAGACAATGACCAAACCATTAATCGGCAAGGACTGCAGCACTGTCAAGGGCACATCTCCAGTGCCGGGTGGGAGGTCAACCACCAGATAATCAAGGTCTTGCCAGTCTGTTTCTTCCCAGAACTGTTTAACTGCCCCGGCTAACAATGGACCTCTCCACACTACTGGATCGTCTTCTTGCTTAAGCATAAAATTAGTTGATATCATCTTTATGCCACTTCTGGTCTGCAGGGGGGTTATGCCAAACTCACTGCCGGTTAAACCATGGCTTTTAATGCCGAAAGCCCGAGGTTGGCTTGGTCCGGTTATATCAGCATCAAGTATCCCAACCCGAAAACCGGATTTTGCCAGAGCACTGGCTAGCAGAGCTGTTACAGTGGATTTACCGACTCCGCCCTTTCCGCTCATTATCGCAATTACTTTACTAATATTGTTGAGAGAGCCCATCAGAGTAGGCTCGGGTTCAGATTCTGGCAACTTAATTTCCATTCCATTACTAGCCACAACAATTCCTCTTTTCTTAATTAATATTCTCAAATGAGGTTATTAGCTTATCTCCTATTAAAATGGCGATTATTACAAATTAGGAGATATTGAACATATGCCCACAAAGTAAATTTATAATAGTTGCCGCCTCATGTCAAGCATGCCATGGTATTTGTGCGAAAAGTAATGTTTTCTATGCTAAATGATTAGAATTAGCAGTAAGCAGAATTGACACACCATTATTTTAAACAATATAATTGGCAAAGCATATATAATCATAAAAAATGGAAGGTTATATAATGTACATATTTATTATTATCAGAAATCCAGGAATTATTAGATTGAAAAAATTAACTGGAGTGTGAATGTAATGAAAATAGCAATGCCCCAAAATGGAGAAATGTTGAATCAGCACTTTGGCCAGAGTAAAAGTTTTCTAATTGTATCTGTGGAAAACAATCAGATTGCTGCTAGGAAAGAGATAAGCAGTGAGTCTATGCAGCATAATCATGCTGGACTATCAGGATTATTTCTAACGGAAGGTGTATCTCTGGTTATAACGGGAGGGATCGGCCAACCAGCTTTGAACGCTTTAAAGGAAAAAGGGTTGGAGGTTATAAAGGGAGCATCCGGTAAATGTGAAGAAGTACTGGAACAATACCTGAACGGTAAACTTGATGACCGGAATGTTACCTGTGATCATCATGGGGAGCATCATCATCAGTAATCTAATGTTAAGAATGTTAGATTGAACGCACATTTATGATACCAAGTGCCTGGTGGATGCATGACAACGTATCTTTTTCATGATCCTCTAAGTTAACAGCGGATGTATAAGCCCTGTACTATCAGTTGATAGATACGGGGCTTTGTCAAATAGTACTGGGTTTGGATTGCATTATACGGCTAAGCTGCGCTATGTATATAACCAACCCAGTAATATATTGTTTATCTGTACTAGTTTTTCTTTCCCGGTTTAATTATGTTAAAATATGAAAATCATGATGCTTTCTGTTGGGGAAGGCATTGGGCAAAATGTAATGCTGTGATAGGAAGGGTTGGGATTAAATGGTTAGAAGTATGACTGGTTTTGGGCGCAGTGAACTAAATGATCATGGTTACGAGATAAGCTGTGAATTGAAGAGCGTTAATCACAGGTATTTCGATATACATACCCGGATACCTCGCCGTTATGGTTTTTTAGAGGATAAAATTAAGGAGGAGCTGAAAAAAAATCTTAACCGGGGGCGCATTGAAATCAGTATAAATATCGAGAAAACTAACGATACAGCGAGAAATATCAAGGTTGACAAAGGTTTAGCTATGGCTTATTATGAATCTTTGAAGGATTTAGCAGAAAATCTAAGTATTTCATCAGATTTTAGAGTTATAGACGTTTTCAGGCTGCCGGATGTTTTTAATCTGATTGATGAGCAAGAAGATCCTGAATTAGTGTGGATGTTGCTCAGAAAAGCACTGGAAGAAGCTATGACAAGTCTGGTGGAGATGCGCAGTAAAGAGGGGGCTAACCTGGGCAGAGACATTCTGGACAGGAATGCTTATATACTGTCAGCAGTAGAAATACTGGAAAAGAGATCACCCCAGGTAGAACAGGAATATCAGGATAAGCTGCGCAGTCGTATTACAGAAATAATGGGTACTGGTATGGCAGACGAAGGCCGAATAATTCAAGAAGCAGCTATATTTGCAGATAAGGCCAGTATTACAGAGGAGATTGTGAGACTGAAAAGCCATATTGGACATCTTAATGAGCTAATGCAGGTCAACGATTCTGTCGGTCGCAAGTGTGACTTTTTAGTGCAAGAGATGTTCAGGGAGATTAATACCGTGGCATCGAAAGCTAATGACATCGAAATGAGCCAGGTGGTTGTTGATGTTAAAGCGGAATTAGAAAAAATAAGAGAACAGCTGCAAAACATTGAATAGATAAAAGGGGGTGGATCCGGATTTTCCGGGGAATATGGATATAAAGTTAGTGAATATTGGCTTTGGCAACATAGTCGCTGCCAATAGAATCGTAGCCATTGTCAGTCCTGAATCAGCTCCAATTAAGCGTATTATTCAGGAAGCCAGAGAAAAAGGGGTGTTAATTGATGCCACCTACGGTCGCAGAACCAGGGCGGTAATCGTGGTTGACAGCGGACATGTAATTTTATCGGCAGTTCAACCTGAGACAGTTGCCAACCGATTGAGTTCTAAAGATACCGTTAATGAAGATGTTTAAATTATTGGAAGTGTGATTAAGATATGACCAGCAAAGGAATCTTGTTTGTAATTTCGGGTTCATCAGGGGTGGGCAAAGGGACAATTAATAAGGTGGTTTTGTCACGGTTACAAAATATTAAGTTATCTGTTTCTGCCACTACCAGGCCGATGAGGGCCGGTGAAGTCGAGGGTCAGGATTACTTTTTCTTAAGTGTTGATGAGTTTGCAGCCAAACAGAAAAATAATGAGTTCCTGGAATATGCGCAAGTATACTCCCATTGGTACGGCACCCCCCAAAAATGTGTGCTGGAAACCCTGCAAAAAGGCTGCGATGTGTTATTGGAGATAGATATTCAAGGTGCTTTGAAGGTAAAAGAGAAAATGCCCGAAGCTGTATTTGTTTTTATTCAGCCACCCAGCGTTGAAGCGCTGGCCCAGAGGATTTATGGACGGGGTAAGGACTCTGCGCAAAGCATCCAGGCCAGATTGGACGCTTGTCATGAAGAAATGAACATGGCCCAATACTATGATTATGTGGTTGTCAATGATAAGCTCGATGAAGCAGTGCATAAAGTGCAGGCCATTATTATTGCCGAGCGTTGCCGGGTTAAATATTATTAAGGAGTGATTGTTTTGATCCCACCCTCTGCCAAAAATCTTATCGCTATTGGACAAAGCAAATATGCAGTGGTAGTGGCCGCGGCTCAAAGGGCGCGCACATTATCGGAAACAAAGAAGAATGACGAAAACTATCGCTTGTCCAGCATGGTAACTGAAGCTCTGGACGATATAATTGATTCTAAAGTAGTTATCGTGAATAAATCGGAGAAAAAGCCTCACAAGGGGGATTAACATGGGAAAGACAGTAGGCATCGGAATTACAGGAGGTATTGCTTCCTATAAAATAGCTGATTTGGTCAGCAAATTAAAAAAAAGCGATTTTGATGTTATCGTAATGATGACTGAAGCAGCCACCAGGTTTATTACTCCTCTGACCCTTAAAACTTTGTCAGGCCGAGAGGTAATAACCGATCTATGGACCGAATCACAGGAATGGAAAGTGCAGCATATTGGCATAGCCGAACAACTGGATGTTCTGGTAATAGCACCGGCTACTGCCAATTTTATTGCCAAAATGGCCCACGGCCTGGCGGATGATTTATTATCAACCGTGGTACTGGCCAACACTGCTCCTGTACTGGTGGTACCTTCCATGAATACCAATATGTTTGAAAATAAAATTGTTCAGAAAAATATAATGACTTTACAGGGTTATGGATATCATTTTGTTGATCCTGACAGCGGGCTCCTGGCTTGTGGAGTAACGGGCAAAGGCAGGTTGCCTGAGATAGAAGATATATACCAGCAGATAATGAAGATTCTGGTTCCCAAAAATGATCTTTGCAACAAGAGGGTAATGATAAATGCAGGTTCAACCTGTGAAGATATTGATCCAGTTCGTTTCATAACCAACCGCGGCACTGGCAAAATGGGTTTTGCCCTGGCTCGCGAGGCTGCTGCCAGAGGGGCCGATGTTATATTGGTAAGTGGGGGATCACAACTGCCGGTTCCTCCTAAGGTTGTGCATGTTCCGGTAAGATGTGCCCAGGAGATGTGTGACATAATGCTAAAGCACCAACCCGCTTGTGATATTATCATTGGAGCGGCGGCGGTGGGCGATTTCCGCGTGGCCCGGGTTGCCGAACAAAAGATTAAAAAGACCGAGGACCAGTCTCGAAAAATGACCCTGGAATTAATAGAAAACCCGGACATTCTAAAAGAGTTGGGAAAGAACAAACGCGATAATCTTATTATGGTAGGATTTGCGGCCGAAACCGAGAATGTTTTAGAAAACGCCCGGAAAAAGCTTATTGTGAAAAATCTTGATTTAATTGTGGCTAATGATGTAACCATGGAAGGCGCCGGTTTTGCAACCGATACCAATATTGTTACGATTATTGGCAGAGCAGGGGCCATCAATACTCTGCCCAAGATGAGCAAAGATGAAGTTGCTGCTGCTATAATTGATAGGGTGGTCGAGTTGATTTAGTTTTTTCTGGGAAAGGAAGGGTTGAGATGACTAGAAAACTATTTACCTCTGAATCTGTTACGGAAGGACATCCAGACAAGATGGCCGATCAGATATCTGATGCAATACTTGATGCAATGTTAGCCCAGGATCCATTTGCCCGGGTAGCTGCGGAAACCATGGTTACTACAGGTTTGGTACTGGTCTCTGGAGAAATTACCACTAATTGTTATGTGGATATTCCGCGCCTGGTTCGCAATACTATATGTGAAATTGGCTATACTAGAGCGAAATTTGGCTTTGATTGTGATACATGTGCAGTTTTGACGGCTATTGACGAACAATCAACGGATATTGCCATGGGAGTGGACAAGGCCTATGAGGTGAAACGGGGAGAAATGTCCGATGACGAAATGGAGAATATCGGTGCCGGTGATCAGGGGATGATGTTTGGCTATGCCACCAATGAGACCGAAGCGTATATGCCTATGCCTGCCTATCTGGCTAATAAACTATCCTTGCGTTTAGCCGAGGTTAGGAAACAAGGAATTGTCGACTACCTTCGTCCCGATGGAAAAACCCAGGTCACAGTAGAATATGAGGGCGACAAGCCAGTGAGAGTGGATACTGTGGTCGTTTCTGCCCAGCACCACCCGGATGTGGAGCATGCCACTATTGAAAAAGATCTGATCGAAAAGGTAATAAAAGCTATTATACCAGCCAATATGTTGGATAGTCAGACCCAATACTTTATAAATCCCACCGGACGTTTTGTTATTGGTGGACCCCAGGGTGATTGCGGCTTAACTGGCCGGAAAATAATTGTAGACACCTACGGTGGTATGGCACGTCATGGCGGGGGTGCCTTCTCGGGCAAGGATCCCACCAAAGTAGACCGCTCGGCAGCCTATGCCGCCCGTTATGTGGCCAAGAATCTTGTCGCTGCTGGAGTAGCCGACCGACTGGAAATACAGATTGCCTATGCTATCGGTGTTGCCCATCCGGTTTCTGTCTCGGTGGATTCCTTTAACACCAATAAGATTCCCGATGAGAAAATAGTGGAACTAATCAAGCAGCATTTTGATTTACGGCCGGCGGCTATTATCAGGGATTTGGATTTAAGGAGACCCATCTATAGAAAAACTGCAGCCTATGGTCACTTCGGAAGAAATGATCCCGATTTTACCTGGGAAAAAACAGACAAAGTTGAACTTATCAGGGAGTCGGCCCGGATTTAATCGGGAAATTGCTGGGGAACTTTATAGTTAGGAAAGGGCGGGCATCCCCCGCCTTTTATTATAGGGGGGACATGGGGACAGGTTTAGTGTCCCCCTCGGGTATTACATCAATTAAGCAGAGATGGGGCGCCAACGGTGAAGAGTACTTGCAAAGCCTCCCGGAAGGGGAATACCAATTAAGCAGAGATGGGGCACAAGGGGGGGGAGTGTTGATGAAATGCGTGGAACTGGTTATTAATTTGCCGACGAGCAAATTAAACACTACTTACCACTACATTGTCCCGCAGAATTTAAGTGCTGAGGCTGTTTTTGGCAAAAGAGTCCTGGTTGATTTCGGTGGCAGAAAAGTGGAAGGGTATATCGTAGGGGAACATGATGTCAGTAATCCAGCCGACTTGAAGCCTTTGCTTAAAATTTTAGATACCGAGTCTATTTTTGATCAGACCTTGTTGGAACTGGCCAGGTGGATGGCTGAATATTATCTATGTCCACTTTCCCTGGCGCTCAATCTTATGGTACCGCGGATTCTCCATAATAAAAAAAGCCCTGCTATTTTACCGGCTATAGATAAAAAAGGCTGGCAAGACCTAATCAAGCAGGGAATCATCCTTAATCGCGATTTATTTAACGCGCTTTGGCAACAGGGTGAATTAAGCGTAAGCCAGGCTTTAAAATATGCCAGCCAGAGAGAATTATCTGAGTGGGCGGAGCAAGGTTATATTGTCAGATCTGGAGTTTACCGTATAGGCCGGGAGCATAAAAAAGGCTATTTTTACACCATGGGAAGCTTTGATAGGGACATAGATTTACCGGCTCTAAAAAGAAGAGCTCCCCGTCAAGCCCAAATTATGGAATTGCTATTGGAATTTAATGAGTTAGAGATGGATGCTCAGGAGGTGAGAAAATCTCCAACGAGCATTAAAGCATTGCTCCGCAAGGGTTATGTCATTATTCAGCGCCGGACCAGTCACCAACTAACCAGCCCGCTGGATTTAAACGATGAGCAGCATTTTGCAGTTGAGCAGATAAAAAATGACTTAATCGATGGAAAAAGATCAGAACTATTCTTGTTCGGTGTGACCGGCAGCGGCAAGACCGAGGTATATTTACAAGCTGCGCAAATCGCCATCGAAATGGGACGGGGAGTAATCGTGCTGGTGCCTGAAATTGCTTTGACTCGCCAATTTGTAGAGATATTTGCTTCCCGCATCGAGCAAATAGCAGTATTGCATAGCGGTATGTCCCCAGGTAAACGCTACGATGAATGGAAAAGGATCAAAAATCGGGAAGCCAGAGTGGTTTTAGGGGCACGTTCAGCGGTTTTTGCTCCTGTACCTGACTTAGGACTTATTATTATCGATGAGGAGCAAGAAGGAAGTTTCAAACAGGAAGAAATACCGCGCTATCATACCCGGGAAGTAGCCTGGCAGCGATCATCCTTAGAATCAGCAGTTTTGCTTTCTGGAAGTGCTACTCCCTCTATTGAAACCTTCTATGCAGCCCGGGAAGGGACCAAAAAACTTCTGATATTGGAACAGAGGGTCGGCGGCGGACAAATACCCCGCGTTTTTATAGAGGATTTAAGAAAGGCTTTTAAAGATGAGCCCCGCGGTTTTATTTCTCCTTTTTTGCGGCTTAAAATTAATGAGAACTTAAATCGGGGTGAACAGATAATACTATTCATAAATCGGCGGGGATATTCACCCATGACTATATGCTGGGAATGTGGTAATATTGCTTCGTGCCCATCTTGCTCGGTTAGAATGACTTATCACCGCGATATAGGACAAAATGTCTGCCATTACTGTAATCTTCATATACCCCAGGAAACTCAGTGCCGGATATGCGGGAGTAAGCATTTGCAGTTGATGGGAGCCGGTACTCAGAGAGTGGAAGAGGAAATAAGACGTTTCTTTCCGGAGGCGAAGATAGAAAGGCTGGATATAGACAGCAGCAGGAGGAAAGGTGTTCAAAAATCCATCCTGGATCGAATGAAGCGCCAGGAAATAGATATCCTCATAGGCACGCAAATGGTTGCCAAGGGACTGGATTTTCCTGATGTTTCTTTGGTCGGCATCGTTGATGCGGACAGCATGTTAAACTTACCCGATTTCAGATCTGGGGAAAGGTGCTTTCAATTACTGGTGCAAGCGGCAGGTAGGGCAGGCAGGAGCCATGCGGAAGGTGAGGTAGTCATACAGACCTTTAATCCGGATGATCCGGTAATTAAGATGGCTGCAGGGCAGGATTATCGTAGTTTTTACAAACATGAAATACGGTTGCGCAAGCTGCTAAAGTATCCGCCCTTCACCCATTTATTAAGAATTGTCTTCAGTGCCGAGGGAGAAGCTATAGTAGAGGCGGGCGCGGAATATACAGCCCAATACATTGCTGATATAATTGATGCCAGTGAAGAGGAAGTAATAATACTGGGGCCTGCTCCCTGTCCGATAAATAAAATTCGCAACCGTTTCAGGTATCAGCTCATAGTCAAATGTGACAGTTTAGATTTATTAAGAAGTATTGCTGCATATATAATCGCCAGAGTAGCCCCTAAAAATGTTAAAATAGATGTAGATTTTAATCCTATAACCACTTTATAAGGAGGTCAGATATGTCGATTTATAAAATACTAACTGACCCTAACCCGGTGCTCAGACAGAAATCATTAGAGGTTAAAAACGTTAATGCGGGCGTGTTGCGGGTTTTGGAAAATATGCGTGATACGATGTATGCCGCTGATGGAATTGGGTTGGCGGCACCGCAGATAGGTATTTCTAAACGCATTATTGTTGTTGATCCAGGGGAAAATTTTATGGAAATCATTAATCCCGAAATAATTTACGCCGAGGGTGAACAAAACAGAAGTGAAGGTTGTTTGAGTGTGCCCGGCAAGGTTGGCTGGTGTACTCGTTCCCAGAAGGTAATCGTCAGGGGTTTGAATACGCAGGGAGAAACCATAGAGGTTGAGGCCGAAGACTTGCTGGCCATAGTCTTACAACATGAAATTGACCATCTTGATGGTATACTTTTCCCGGATAAAGCTACTAGAATGAGGATAGAAGAATAATAGCGGAGGGAGGGGAATAGTTTTGAAAGTGGTCTTTATGGGTACATCAGAGTTTGCCGTACCCTCGTTGGCAAAATTAATTGATTCCCCGTATCAAATATTAGGGGTGGTAACTCAGCCCGACCGTCCTCGCGGACGAGGCAGGAAAATAGTGTTTTCTCCAATTAAGGAACTAGCCCTACAACATGGTCTGGAAGTATTTCAACCGGAGCGAATCAAGGATGAGGCTGCCATCGACATGCTGCGGAACTGGGAAACTGATGTGATAGTGGTGGCTTCCTATGGACAGATACTCCCCGTTGAAGTATTGGATTTACCCCGTCTGGGCTGTATAAATGTACATGCGTCTCTATTGCCTCATTATCGCGGTGCCGCTCCTATTCAGAGAGCTATCATGGCTGGTGATAAAACCAGTGGAGTTACCACCATGTTCATGAACGAAGGGCTTGATACCGGCGATATAATTTTGCAAAAACCAGTTG
>JBAYYO010000035.1:0-12028 GCA_041672985.1 Syntrophomonas sp.
CGAGGTCTTGCGTATTCCCTGCATACAGTCCACCCATCCATTTTGGGCATCATAACATCTAAAACAATCAGTGCATAGCTGTTTTGTCTAAAGAGCTCTAAAGCTTCCCTGCCATCAGCTGCCTCATCAGCATTGAAATTGGCCGGGCCTATATACTCCTTAATTAAATCCCTGATCAATTCCTCGTCATCAACAATAAGAATTTTCTCGTTGTTCAATCCAATCACCCTCCATTGCCGCCTGGGTTTACACCCCCTGGGCCCTGATACTGAATGATACTATTTATTATACAAGTATTTGTAACCGATCCGCACCTCGATGAGCATTTATTATTTTCATGATAAAGGGTAATTGTGATAGAAGTGTGATGTGATACAGAAATGATGAAAAGTGAGCGGAGTCAGTTTAATATATGCTGTGGGACAAAGCATCCGCGCTCATTTGTGTAAGAAAGAGTCTCTGTTATAATGTAGTTAATTATTGAAACGGAGTGAGTGCGATGGATATGGCTTCACTGGCTGGTTTGAAGCGTTTTTTTACAGTAATTAACCTATTTATAAGTATATTCTGGTCCTTCTACTCCATAAAGTTCAAGAAACTGTGGCACAAAAAATCCTGGCCGGAATCCCACCGTCAGGAACTTTATGTTGCAGAGGCGCGTCGGTTTCGCAAGACAGCCATTGAAATGGGTGGTTTATTGATTAAACTGGGGCAGTTTTTCAGTACCAGGGTAGACGTTTTGCCTCAGAACGCCGTCCAGGAACTGGCCGGTTTACAGGATGAAGTGCAGCCCGTGTCTTTTAAAGATATCCGCCAGGTTGCTGAAGAAGATTTCTCGCTTCCCCTGGAAGAAATTTATGCTGAAGTGGAGGAAATGCCTCTGGCATCAGCTTCACTGGGACAGGTTCACCGCGGCGTTTTGACCAGTGGAGAAACGGTTGCTATTAAGATATTACGACCCGGAATCGAGGATCTGGTCCGTATTGACCTCAAAGCAATCCGCAAAGTTATTGATCTTTTAAAACTTCTGACCGATTGGGAGCAAAAGATTGATTTGGATGCTATTAATGACGAATTTGCCGATACTCTGCTGGCCGAGCTTGATTATATCCAGGAAGGACATAATGCCGAAACCATGGCCCAAAACAGCCGCGATGATGACGTATTGTTCCCTGCAATTTATTGGGATTATACCACCCATCGAGTTTTGACCATGGAATTTATGGTTGGAATGAAGATATCCGATTATGAAGGACTTTCCCGAGCCGGGGTGAACCGTGAAGCAATAGCTCGCAAACTGCTTCAAACCTACGTAAAACAGGTGCTTACTGATGGTTTTTTCCATGCCGATCCCCATCCCGGCAACTTATTTGTCACTGAAGAAGGTAAATTAATAATCGTTGATTTTGGCATGGTCGGAACTATCCCCCCCTCCCTGCGGGGTGTACTGGTAGATCTAGTATTGGCGCTGGTAAAGCGTGACAATGTACAGGTAGTCGGTTATTTAAAAAGAATTGGGTTTTTGCGTTATGATGTAGATAATGAACTAATGGCGCGAGCTGTGGGATTATTTCTCGAAGAGACTCTGGGAGCTGGAATTGATTCCTCAGCCGATTTTAGCGGGTTTCTTACTGATTTGGAGCAACTTCTGTATGAACAGCCTTTTCAAATTCCAGCCCAGTTTACATTTTTGGGCCGGGCTCTGGGAACTCTATATGGACTGTGCATTGGACTGGATCCTAATTTCAATTTCCTGGATGAAGCGAAACCATATTTGAAAGGTTTTGCTAAAGGTGAGGACGATATTTGGGATACAATCAAGGAGAAAGTTACCCTGTTAGGAGCTTCTCTAGTTGAAATACCTCCTTTGGCCGAAAAAGTGTTAAATCGAATGGACCGGGGCGAACTTATTTTGAAGTTGCCCCTGGCCAGCCTGGACGAATCCATTGCTGCCAACACCAGGGCAATAAAATATCTGGCCGCCGCACTTGTGTTTGGATTTACTCTATTCACATCAGCTTACCTACAGGTTAATCAACACTACACCGAGGCACGGTATTGCTTCTGCGGTTCTATTTTCCTGCTCCTATTGATGCTTCGCCTGAACCGTAACAAGTCCCGCAAACAAATTATAGCCTCCCATTCCAAAATGCTGCTCCGCCCGGGAAGAGATTCATCTAAATAAAAAAAGCAGCCGTCCAACATTTAAGGACGGCTGTGCTCATATATAAGAGTATAGGGGCTAGAATTTAATGCTTCACTTCAGAATCATTTTGTTTAGCAACTGTAGAGCGTTATGAGCAAAAAAGAGGGGAAAGTTTCAGGTTGACAATAAGGTTAAGAATGATGTTAAGAAGTTTATTAACTCAGTGCCTGCTTAACAATTACTTGTGAAGTTGAAAAAGGCATTCTGCCGACATTTTTAACCTGTTGTCTCACCTGATAACAATTTATGAAATGGAGGGAGGAAAGGTTACTGGATGAACAATATTTATTATAAAATCGGGGAAGTTGCCGAGATGCTGGGTATTGAACAATATACTTTGCGCTATCTTGAGCATGCCTTGAGATTGAAGATAAAACGGGATGAACGCAGCGACCGCCTTTATAGTGAAGCGGATATTGAAACCCTGCGCTTGATTCTGAAGCTGAAAAATGAAAAAGGGCTCAATACAACCGCTATAAGAATGGCGCTTAACAATATGGAAGAATCACAAGAATCGGCCCTGCAACCCCAAACCAATGAAGGCAATATCGATATTTCTGAATTAGGCAACTCTATCCGCAGAATTGTTGAACAAAATGATGAATTGCTTTCCCAGAATAAAATGTTGAATCAAAAAATTGAGCAGTTGGAATACAAAATGAATGAGCGGGATGCAAAAAGAGAAGATAGAATTGATGAACTAATAAAGATATGGCGTAAAGATCAAGAGGATAGGAATAAGTCCTGGTTATCCAAATTAACTGGCAAATAACCAAATTAAATCTAAATAATTTACCCAACTCCCTGCAAAATATGTTATTATTTTGCCATATGTTTAATACTCTGCCATTTCCATTTACGGTGCAGGACAGTAGTATGTAGGAATCAGACTGGAACTTTCGGTTATATTATATGCTCATAGTAGGATAGGAGGATGGGTTCAAATTGGATGTACTACTTACGTTAGTACCAATCATTGCTGTTTTGTTTTTCCTGATTATACTGAAATGGCCCGCAGATCTCAGTGGCATCATAGGATGGTTTTTAGCTGTAGTAGTTGGGTATTTCTTCTTTCAGACCGCCTGGGTAGTAGGCTTGACGGCCAGCCTGGCCGGAATTGTAGCTTCATTTCCAGTCTCTCTCATGGTGGCCACTTCAATTTTCCAGATTACCTTTCTTGAAAGCACCGGTGCCCTAAAAAGAATTGTGGTACTAGTTAAAACTATTGCCAAAAATGATCACACTGTTCAAATCATGATTATAAACATGGGCATAGGTACTTTATTAGTTGCAGTAGGTGCTACCCCGGTATCAATTCTCCCCCCCATTATGGTCGCTCTGGGTTATTCCACCTTTGTGGCGGTTGCTTTACCTGCACTGGGATTTGATTCCCTTTGTACATATGCTCTGCTAGGAGCTCCGCTGGTGGTTTTCTCCGATATGACCGGTACGTCGTTAAACGATTCAGCCCTGGTGTTTTCTAAATTTATGCCCTTTATATCAACTATGATTGGCTTTGGGATGCTTTATATAGTAGGAGGATGGGCAAAAATTAAAGAAGGTTTCGTTCCCTGTCTGCTGGCTGGCGTCAGCATGGGACTCACCGCCATGGCAGTTGCACATGGTGGCAGAGGAATAGTTCTAACCGGGGTCATGGGGGGAGCAGTTACTATCGCTGTAATGATAATCTATATGAAATTATTAGGTAAAAAGGTCATTGACCGTTCATGTGTCACAACGCAAGATTTGGAAATTGAGCGTACACTATCCTTGCCTAAAGCTCTTGGTCCTTGGATAATATTAATTTCATGCTGTCTCTTTATTAATTTCTACTCTCCCCTTTACAACCTTTTATTTAGAGACCTGGCCATGCCTCTGGCTATTATCCCCGGTGGCAAACCCATTATGACCCGGATGCTGTGGAATGCATATACCTGGGTTATTGTCAGCACCCTGCTCGCTATCCCCTTTCTTAAACCAAGTTCAGAGCAGTGGAAAGATATATTCACCAAATGGATACGCAGGGCGCCGCGTCCAACCTTTTCAGCCGCCATATTTTTTGCCATTGCCTATGTAATGATGTACTCTGGTTTTACGCCTAATCCCGGTCAATGGCAATTAATCAATCCTGAGTTTAACATGATTGCGATTCTGGCCTGTAGTTCGGCAGAATTTTTTAGGGGCCTGTATCCTATTGCCGCAACGTATCTGGGTTTGTTAGGCGGTTTTGTCAGCGGCAGTGAAGCTTCCACCATTGCCCTATTTGCCAAGTACAACCTTATGACTACCAAATTATTAGATATTAATCCCCTGGTAGTGACCGCCGGAACCGCAATTGCAGGTGGCCTGGCCAGTGTCATCTCGCCTGCTAAACTTCAGAATGCCGCCGCCACCATAGATGCCATGGGGATTGAGTCCCAGGTTATAAAGACGGCGGTGTTTATAGCTATTGTATTTACCGCGTTTGCTGCTATTCTTACTTTTATCTGGGCATAACCATAAATGCAAAAACGGCCTGAGGGACGGTAAAAACCGATCCCAGGCCGTTCTTTTCTTTAATATGCAACTATAGGGAGGAATAATTAACTTACACTTTTAATTTTCTGCTTGCTTTGATCCACAACAATATCCCCGTCATGAACTAATTTAATGAATATATTGGCAAGCATTGGATCAAATTGAGTCCCTATGTTATTTTCAATTTCCGTCAACGCCGCATTAACAGACAAGCAAGTTCTATAAGGACGATGTGAAGTCATGGCATCAAATGCGTCTGTTATGGCCAGGCATCTCGCTGACAGGGGTATATTTTCTCCCTTTAAGCCTCTTGGATAACCTTTGCCATCCCATCTTTCATGATGGCCGATTACGGCCGGTATTACATGATTCAGTGAGGGCAGATGCTTAATAATGGTTATCGACATTTCTACATGCTGTTTTACGATATTATATTCTTCATTAGTTAAACGGCCGGTCTTGGTCAGTATATGTTCTGGTATACCTATCTTACCTATGTCATGCAGGAGAGCAGCCTCTTTTATTATTTCGATGTGTGATTTATCCAATGACAGTTTGCTAGCCAATATAGTTGCGTATTCAGCCACCTTTTGAGAATGACCGAAAGTATAATGATCCTTAGCATCTATTGCAGCAGTCAAGGCATATATGGTGGCGGCAAAATTAGGCCGTGAATTAATCAAATCGCGAGTATAGCCTTCAGAGGTTTCCACAGTGGTGGTTTCCGGGGTGTAAATTACAGTCTTATTCTTACCTGAGTTTTTAGCAGTATACATGGCAATATCAGCCCGCTTTAAAAGCTCCTCACCATTGGGTGCCGCGTGGGGATAGGTGCATACTCCAATGCTGGCTGTTAAAAATCTTTGGGTGACATCGTTAGCACTAAAGAAGGTTTTCTCAATATCTATCCTTATCTTCTCAGCCAGGTCATAAGCCATTTTAGTGTCATGGTAGGGTAATATAACTGTAAATTCCTCGCCTCCATAGCGGCAGACTATTCCCTTTTGCCCAACATTTCTCATTAGTATGGAAGCAATCATTTCAAGTGCCTTGTCCCCTTCAACATGACCATAAAGGTCATTAAAGAGTTTGAATAAGTCCAAATCAATCATGAGAATCGATAATTCAGACGATCCTATTTTGGCCATCTGCTCAGACAATGCTTTATAGAAATATCTATGGTTATGAAGTTTGGTTAGACTGTCGGTCAGAGCCTCTGCCTGAGAACGGGTATAGAGTCGGGCATTGTCAAAAGCAACTGCGGTGGAGGCACCCAGATAAGATAGCAGGTCTAAATCATCCATGGTATAAGCGGTATTATTGTCTTTGCGGGTAAGCATAATCATACCGATGATTTCATTGCGGCTCTTTATTGGTACGATTACTTCAATGTCTAAATCATAAAGCTCTCTTTTTTCTTTTTCCCACATGGATTTAAAAAAAGGCAGCGAATATAGTGCATCCCTGGAGAGAGAGGAGTGGTTGGACTCAAACCATGAAATAATCGGATTGTCGACAGAAATTACCAAGTCCGGCTTAAATATTTGTGAAGAAGTTTGAAATACGCAATAGTCTCCTTGGTCTTCATATTTTGTCAGAATCAATACATGTTTGGCGCGGATAGCAAGTTGTACGGATTCAATTAACTCTTCTGCTATGCTGTTCAGATCAAGATTGTTAGAGATTACAGCGCTGAAATTTCTAAGGGCCTGCCGACGAATATACTCAGATTTATAAAACATCCTATCGACCAGTTTGCTGATCAGTTTATATAAAGGCTGGAAAATAAATGCTACTAAAAGGGCGGTAAAGGCTGTGAAATAAGGAATTACACTTCGATATAAATCTCCCGTTTGTCGTTCAATAATAAATACCGTATATATATAGGCAATGGTAATAAGTGCTGCAAAAACCGAGTATACTAATCCCCGGGTTACTATGAAACGCAATTCTAACATGCGATATTTATATATAGAAATTAGGATGAGAATAGCATTGATTAAACACGTCAATATATCGAAAGGGTATTTTCCTAAAGTCACAGAAATGTTGGTGCACGCTCCCAGAAACATTATCCCTATACCAATGGCAATAAGGCTGATTCGTTCAGGCGTGATATCCCCATTCTTGATGCTCATTCTTACTTTAACCAGGATAGATGCAGTAATGATAAACATCAATAAATAAACAGGAATTGCCATTACGCCTAATGTATAATTAAGTCCGATCGCATTAAAATCACGACCATTGACAGATACTACTTGGGTTATTATATTAACATCTGTAACCACCAGACCCAAAAGACTAATTATAATGGCAACAAAAGTTGTGATCCCCCATAAGATAGTTGTAATAATATTGACGGAGCCAACAAAAATAGATACAAAGTAGTACAGTAAAAATGGGGCGGCTACCGTTCCTGCAATCATAATCTTGTTCCAAAACAAGACCCCTGGATAAAGTTGTAGCTTCATAAACAGGGAACAAGCGCCCCATATTATCAGTGCAATTAAGAAAGGCATGAACGCACGGATGTATTTATCTTTTTGAGCCAATATCAAAAAGAGCATAATCACGCAATAACACACTAATGCAATTATGGGCACCGCCCAAAAGAATACCTGCGAAAAGGGCATTAACAAACCTCTCTTCTGCTTTCCCCATGCGCAACTTTAAGAATATCAATAACATCATAGGGCGATGGGTTTATTTTTCTAATTTGCCGTCCTGATATCTTAGCAAACTGACTGATTGTGCCTCGGGGTATTATTGATACCACCAGAGGTTCAATCCCTAGCAGGGATTTTAAATCTTTATAGTCTACATCAATATAGCGGAAATATATGGCCAAATGTTCATTAATTATCTCTTTAGTGAGTCCTACGTTCATTCCTTCATTTCCAACTTCAACATAAATATGCAAAAAAGCCCTCCTAAACTCATCCGAATCCTTTAGGGCAAACCATTCGTCAATATCAAGTTTTGATATTTTTAGAGCTTCGTTTATAGTATTTTCGGTTATTCTGGTGAATCCTGCAATATCTATGACTGAAGGTACCCGGTCAATATAGATAAACTGGGGTAAATTAACGCCATCATCTTCGTTACTTAGCGATATGCATTGGAACATATCTCCGGTCCGATAGCGAGCAAAAGCTCCTCCTTTAAAGTTGGAAATGACCAATTCATAATGATTGCCGGCAACCAATTCGTCCATCAGATATGTACTGGGAACATAAGAGCGATTATCAATATTCTTTTCCATCTCTAACTCGGGGATGAACTCATAAAAAGCAACATCCGGGAAAAGAACCAATCCATCCTTACTCCATGTCTCCGTCCCAATACAAGCCGGTTCAGTACCTCCAAACATTTCTAGAGGTTTAACCCCCCAATCATGCTCAATTTTGTTTTTGGTACTTGCCGAATCAGTACCAGCACATATTAATCCTTTTAGTTTCCATATATCCTTTGGCATTATTGGAGTCTTCGTGTGTTTGCTCTTTATCCAAGCTTTAAGGAGGCGATAATTCATTGTGGGGGAATTTCTCAGAATGTTGAATCCGCCCCCAGAACTGCTTCCAGAGGCAAAATTGTCACCCATTTTAGCAATTATGCTACTGAGGCCAAAAAACAAGTCCACACCCTTCTGTAATCCCATTTTAAACCCAGCAGCATTTCGTTCTTTAAAACTCATTAGCTCAGCCTCATGTGTGGGAGGCATGAAATTAACTGACATTACGCTTGAAACAACATGAGGGACAATACCAGTAATGAATGGTAAAGGTGCCATTCCGTACAGAAAATTCTCTCCACCCCTTAAAGAAAAACTCCCTTTCTGATCACTGGTGGCTAAAATCATGCAAGCCATTAAACTAGTCTTATAGCAATTAATCATACTCTCAGTATATGGAGCCACTTTTATTGGATTCTTAGCCCCTTCCCACGTCGTCTCAATCCATAGTAAAGGCTTTGCTGGCAATGCTGACTCAACTTTTGGCAACAGAATATCAGCATAATCTTTATAGGTCGTTAGAGGAACTGTATTTCTGAATTCTTCGACATTACGGGGGGTTTTCCCCTTCATTATGTACCTGCCAAGCTCGCATTTGGAATAGAGTTCAATTTGCTCGAGCATTAGGCGATCCTGAATGTCCATATATTGAGGCAGAGAAAGATCCAAAAAGCCGCAGTACTCCTGCCATATTTGATTATATTGCTTTTCTTCGAACTTTTGGTCAAGATTCATTAATGCTCCCCCAAAAATATATCATTACACAAACGGCTAATATGGCTCAAACATTCTGTATTAAGCATTTCAGCACACTCAAATATGCAAACAGATCTTTACCCATTTTTAATTATATTTCGCTTCGTTTAGCATATAACATTTAAACCTAAATAACAACATAAATCATAATTTTTACCATATTCTATATATAATCCATTTCATTAATATTTTTTCATCTGAAAAGCATTTTTTAAACTATTTTTATTGGGAATTAGAAATGGTACTCTTGTTATATACAAGTTATATTCGTTCAATATTTTGGGGAAATACCAACGATCCTGTATGTAAACGTGCAGAATATCTAGGATTGTCCAGATAATTCCCGCCCACAATACCGTCATTTTACCGGAAGCAACCCAGAGAAAGAGATAGAAAAAGAAGAACCATATTACACCGGGATGACGGCAAAGAGCGAACATTCCAGTATCGATGACCTGATTTCCCTTCCCCAAATTTACATAAGTTTTACTAAAGGGCAGTGCAAAGAACAAGGTATAAAGCTGGAGAATTAAGGACAAGACTGCCAGTGCATAAAATACCATTCGGAAAAACAAAGGTAATGCAAAACTCGCAAATCCATTTAGCAAAATGGCCACAGTAGAAAACGCCAGTATCAAGATACCAGTTGGGAAACATAAATTGAGATAATTGTGGATTTGTTTATATTTATTTTGATCAAACATAGTTAGAATAATAAAGGCCAAGCAACCTAATATTATATAAATCAAATTTCGACACCAATCCTGTTAATTTCCCCAATGTTAACATATTTTATGAAAGTTTTCTACGCGAAATATATGATATTACCTGGTATCGACATGGATTATACAGTTGAAAGTGCAGTCCACTTATTTTACCTACTGTGATATGTTTTCCCTGAAGATTAATAATTAAGCATTACCTATATTAACCCAGTGGCTTGTTTTAAAGGTAACCCGCCGGATTCCACCAATATACAAGCGAGGTAAAATGTATAGGAGTCTTTGTGGAGAGGATCACGAGCAAAATAGCGCACTCAATGGCAGCAGTCCAATAATGCTACAATGAAAATAAGAAAAGTTTATCAGTTAAAATTTGCAGAAAAAACAATGATAATTTCCTATGTTATATTTACATAGGTAAATTATAGCCATATACTACCTATATAAACCAACAGCACCTCTCCGTAATTCAGGGATGGTTTTAATTATTAACAATTAACATGTGGATAAAACCACTGAAATTACATATAATATTAAACAATTGCAATTAGAATCCTCTGTTTATTAAATGATATATGGGTTATACTAATTACATAAATGCGTGTAGCGTATTGACCTTTATTGTTAGGAGGTGTGGTTTCATGGCTACAAAGAGCATATTTAAGAATGTTGTTATTAAAGACAAACGACTAAGTAAGAATCTAGTTTCAGCATTGGAAAATGCGCAGAAGAAGAGTAGTAAAGGTGTCCAGCTATCAAAATCTTACCGTGAAATTACAAAATGCCAAATAAAAGATCTTTTTGGAGAAAAGCACTAAGTGGATGGATATTCAAGTGTTCTACTAAAAGATATGATTGAAGAATTGGGAGAGAAAGAAACTAAAATAATTCTCTCCCAATTTTCTTGTCCGTTAAATATGGATGTTGAATCTTTTTTACATAACAGTGCTATTGAATTTGCAAGACAGAGTATATCAGCAACACATCTTGTTTTTTCATCTTATAAAAATGAACTGGTTATTGTTGGCTATTTTACGCTAGCAAATAAAAATATAATTGTATCTAATAACAGTAGTATATCTAAGACACAAAGAAAAAGAATAAATAAATTTGGAATCTATGATCCAGATAGGAAAGGTTATCGCATTTCCGCACCGTTGCTAGCACAACTTGGTAAAAACTATTCAAGCGGCTATAACAAGTTAATAACAGGAGATGAATTACTGCTCCTAGCATGTAAAAAGGTTTCCCATGTTCAAGAGTTGATTGGCGGAAAAATTGTTTATCTTGAATGTGAGGACAAGCCAAGCCTTATTGATTTTTATGCTTCTAATGGCTTTGTAAGTTTTGGACAAAGAGCGCTAGACAGGGATGAAACAGAGGTTCTTTCGGGGCAATATTTGATTCAAATGTTAAAGTATTTATAAAGTGGGTTCACCACCATTTTCAGCAATCTTATTGGCAGTGGTCCAGTCTTTATTTTTAGGCTCATAAGCGGACTTTAACAAATTCCTCATAATCAATTCGTCATTCTCCACAATATCCCCTCCTTTTGGTGTTCAGGTTATTTTCTCACCTTTTTTCTATCTTTGATATGTGTGAAGTTTTTAACGCTTACCATCTGCGACTATAAAAGTCAGTGAGTAGGATTCCCCCCGCCCACCGTAAACAAAAAACATTTTGCACTATTTTTGCACTCAACCACTAAACCAACCAACTTTCATCTCCCAGAAAATAATTAAGGGAGGCTTCGCCTCCCGTATTATCTATGGTGCGGTAGAGAGGACTTGAACCTCCACGAAGTTGCCCCCACTAGAACCTGAATCTAGCGCGTCTGCCAGTTCCGCCACTACCGCACGCCCAACTGAATATGTTCTCAGCAAGGAAAATTATATTACATGCTCATAAGCGTTGTCAAGAGTAACATACCTTTTGTTAGCTATGCCTTAGCCTGACTGCCACGATTTTGCTGCTACCCATCCACCCGGATAAACCTTATAATTAAATGCAGGAAATAAGTTTGAATGAAATTATTTCATGAAGGTTTGTGCTTGAGCGTTCGCGAAAGGAATGGATATAAAAATGGACGTTTTAGGCAAAGATATTGAACTAAGGAGGTATGAAGCGGCTATACTTTAAAGTATAATATAATATAATAGTATATAGTAAAAAACTATTGGAGGCAGAATATATGAAGCTATATACTATGAAAGATGTAATGGAGATTCTAAACGTTACCCGCATGACACTTTTGTCTTGGGAAGAAAAAGGAAAACTTCATCCAGTGAGAACTCCTGGTGGCAGAAGACGTTA
>JBAYYO010000036.1:0-12021 GCA_041672985.1 Syntrophomonas sp.
GGGGTACGGTACTACGACCAGTACTACCCACCGCAGCAATAACTGTACCCCGCGCAACTCTATCTCCCTGAGATACATCGATGTGGTTAAGATGAGCATATAGGGTCTACTTTCCGTCAGGGTGGTCAATTATAACCGTGTTACCATAAAGAGATATATAACCAGTAAAAGATACTACACCACTGGCAGATAATATAGTAGTATCAGGCAGGATATTCGTTTTTTTAAAAGAAGTTAAATCTTAATTATTAAAAAATTGTAGATTAATTGAACAGAAAAAAGCCTGTTACCCTGCTCAGATGCACTGCCGGAGAGTGCAGATGCTGGATATGATAATTGCCGAGTCGTCTAACTATGCTTACCATAAGAAATATAGGAGGTCAGTTGTTTGAATATAAAATTTATAACCGCAACACCTGATATGCTTGAAGGAATAGCAGCAGTTCACACAGCAGCATTCTCAGAACGTGAACCCATGACCATGTCGGTGAATTTTACCAAAGAGGAAATGTATGATTATTTCCTGAAAATTATTCCGGAAAGCATAAATTCCGGGCTTACAATTGCGGCAGTAGATGAAGATACTAGAGCCGTGGCAGGTGCAATCACTTGCTTTGATGCTTTTGCAGAATTTCCCCACATCGAATGGACAGCAAAGGAAATCGATGGGATTGGCAGGACAAACGCATTTTTTGAAGAGTTGGAAAAACCATTGAATGGCAATCCGGCCTTTAAGCCTGGAAAATGCATTAGATTCATGTACATAGCTACTGATGAGAATTATCTGAGAATGGGAATTGCCGAAAATCTTACTGCGGCTATGATCAACCGTTCGGTTGATTTGGGCTATCAATTAATTATAGTCGATGCCACCAACAGAAAATCTGCCGGTAACCTTGAGAAACTAGGCTTCCACCGGGAAAACGTATTGTCATATAAGGAAGTGGAAAAGGACGGTATAAAACCATTTGAAAATGTAGAGGGTGAGTGTATTCTATATTCGATGTATTTACCAGGAGGAGAAGCCAAATGAGAACATTTAATCTTTCCAATGCCCAGCTCCGGATACTCACCACAGAGATTGCCAATCCGGGTACTACAGCCTATATTGTACCCATCAGCGTTACATTCCCACCTGCCGATGAATCATATATTTTAGATGCTCTAAAATCAGTTCTTATAGGAAATATCAATATCCGGTTTACCCGGAATGATAATTTGGATGTAGTTCAATACATAAGTGAGGCGGATTATTCTGCCATAAAATATGTGGACGTTGATATACATAACCTCGAAACGGCTTTGAAAGAATCCGTATCAGAGGGATTTGCCACTATTTTTGATGTGCCTATGTACCGTTTTACCCTCATCAAAGCCCCTCATGAATTAATACTGGTGATTGTGCTGCATCACCTGATAGGCGATGGCACCTCAATATATATGCTTGCTGATAGGCTTCAAGAAGCGGTAAGATGCTTGAAAAACGGCGGTAAATACTCATTTAACGAAGCGGATTACCAACTGTACATTGAACGTGAGGCGCAATACCTAAACTCTCCGGAGGGCAAAAAGGATAAGGCTTATTGGGTTAATCAGTTTATGGATTTATCAGGCTTTGTACAGGCAATACCGGTTAGTGAGGAATTATCCATTGGCACAAAAATTATCGACCTGCCGGAGGAATTAATCGAGGGAATTAGTGCAGTATGTAATAAATGCAATACCCAAATTTCACCTTTTGTTTTCGCCAGTGCGTTGGCAGCGGTATATCTTACGCGGGTTAATAATGCTGAGGGAATAGTATTATCCTCAGGATACTCCGGCAGAAGCTTTGGCGAAGATTTAAATGATGCTATGGGCATGTTCGTTAATCTTCTGCCGCAAAAATATCCTTATAGTCCGGAAATGACATTTGTCCAGGTTCTGGAGAATGCAAAACTAACATTAAAAAGCGGATTAACCCATGGCAAATACCCCTTTAACCTTTATACAGAGGAATTAAAACAAAAAAATATAGATGCCGGTATGCTTTTGAATTACTCCATCGTTTCCAATTCATGGGAGTCAGATTATATCGAACCTTTAGAACTTAGCCATGGTGAATTTCCTTTTCTTATCAGGATAAATCCCGGCAGGAATGACAAGGACGGTCTGCAGCGAATCAGAATCGAGTATCGCCTTGATTGCTTTGCCGATGAAAAAATCGATTCCCTGGCAGACGGCCTTTTGACTATGCTGGAGGATATTGTTAATAATCCCGCAACACCCTGCGGTAAGTTAAATCTGGTTGGTGAAGCGGAACGAAGGCTGATTGCTGATGGGATGGCCACTGTCCAAAATAGTTTTGCCTGTCAGGAAGCCCAGAAGTATTTTGAGAAAATATTTGCCGGCAGCGAAATAGACTCCAACCTCATCCTGGACAAGCAAGGTGAAAAGGATGTGCCGGTCTTGGCTTCATATACCTTGAATTGTAACCTACCCCATAATAAAATCGTTTGGTTGGGAGCATTTGCCTATACTTTGGCCAAATACACCAATCAGGAAGAGGTAATATTCTGTATTACTGTTGATGGGAAAATATTGCCTCTTTACATGAATATAAACGAAACTCAGACTGCGCTTGAGTATTTGCAGCAGATAGATGATAATTTTGCCCTTACTCAAAAATACTCCTATTATCCATTCGTCGAAATCAAGACCAATTATGCAGTCAACTCTGATGTGATTCTGGTATGTGGTGAATCTAATGTTGACGAGCCTTTTAAGCTTAAGCTGAATGTATCTGAGTTCGGTATTACCGGTACATACAACGCGAATCTTTATAACCGGGAAACCATAGAGCGTTTTTCAAAATCCATGTATGCGGTTATGGTGGCTTTGTCAGAGGGCCAGAGGCTAAGTGAGATTGAGATAATTTCCAGGAATGATATGGATTTGGTAAAGTCCTTTAACGATAATACCTTCCCGGTTGATCGGGAATTGACAATAGTGGATATGTTACGTTCCCAGGCGGCCAGGACCCCCAACCACACTGCAGTGGTATATGCAAATAATTCGTATACCTATCGGGAACTGGATCAGATCACTGATAGAATTGCCGGGTTCCTGACTGCCAAAGGCGCCGGTAGGGAACAGGCGGTAGGGATACTAATCCATCGCTCGGAGTTGATGGCGATTTGTTCAATTGGAGTACTGAAAAGCGGTGCAGCCTATCTGCCGCTCGACCCTAATTATCCGCCGGAACGGTTGGAATTTATGTTAAGAGATGCCGGTGCGAAAATCCTTATACGAGACGATGATTTATATGCTAAAGTCCCCAATTACGAAGGCGAGATTATTCCCACCAGTGCAATTTGGGACATGGAGGATTGTGCGGTTGAATTAGTACCACCAAAAGCGGAAGATCTATTTATACTTTTATATACTTCAGGCTCTACCGGTACGCCCAAGGGCTGTATGATTGAGCATAGAAATCTGGTCAATTTCTGTTTGTGGTATCACAATTATTACGGTGTAACGAGTGAGGATAAGAGCGCCGCCTATGCCAGCTACGGGTTTGATGCCTGCATGATGGATTTATATCCTTTCTTGACCCGGGGCGCTTGTGTACATATTATTCCGGAAGAAATGCGTCTGGATTTGGCCGGACTTAATGATTATTTCGAGAAAAACGGCATTACCATGGCATTTATGACCACTCAGTTAGGCCGACAGTTTGCTATAAGTATGGATAATAAAAGCCTCCGGCATTTATCTGTCGGCGGTGAGAAACTGGTACCCTGTTCGCCGCCGGATTTCAACTTTCATAATTTATACGGACCCACGGAATGCACCATCCTGTCTACCGCTTTTTTAGTGGACAGGGAGTATCCCACCGTACCTATCGGCAAGCCCCTGGGCAATACCGATTTGTATATTCTGGATAAGCAGGGACGGCAAATGCCAGTAGGAGTTCCCGGGGAACTTTGTATTTCCGGTTATCAAGTGTCACGAGGATATCTGGGCAGAGATGATTTAACCGCAGATAAGTATGTGTCAAATCCATATAACAGTGCCGAGGGATATGAGCGCTATTATAAAACAGGAGACGTATGCCGCTGGCTGCCGGACGGCAATATTGAATTTGTAGGCAGACGTGATTTTCAGGTAAAAATTCGCGGATTTAGAGTGGAACTTACCGAAATTGAAGGTAAAATCCGTGAATATCCCGGTATCCTTGATGCAACCGTGGTTGCCTATGATGAGGCTGGTGGCGGCAAATGTGTAGCGGCGTATATCGTAGCCGATCATCAGGTTAAGATACAGGACCTGAATGATTCTATTGCCGAAGATTTGCCTTACTATATGGTGCCAGCTGTTACCATGCAACTGGAAAACATACCCCTCAACCAAAACGGCAAGGTAAACAAGCGGGCACTGCCGGAACCAAAAGTGACATTTGAGGAAACAGTTCCACCCCAAAACAAAATGCAGGCCAAGATTTTCAACTGTATAAAATCTGTAATCGGCAACGATGCATTTGGAATTAATACGGATATATACAGGGCAGGTTTGACCTCGATCGGAGCGGTGAAACTAAATGTTATTTTGGCCCAGGAATTTGGTATTAATATAAAATCCCGGGATATTAAGCAAAACAACACGGTTGAGAAACTGGAACAGTTTATTCTTCATCATAGCAGTGCGGAAAAGGTACATGATAGATTATCAGAATATCCATTGACCCAAACCCAAATGGGTATTTATCTGGAGTGCTTGCTGGATGAAAAATCTACCATCTACAACATACCCATGCTGTTTAAGCTGGGAGAAGGAGTGGACATCCATAGACTAGCTGTTGTTATTAGCAAAGCCATTGATGCTCATCCATATATGAAGTGCTATTTGAAAACTGATATCAGCGGCGACATTAAACAAGTCAGAAACGATGATTTTGAGTACAATGTGCAGATTATAAAAACCACGGCTTTCGAAGAAATTAAGAATACGCTGGTGCAGCCCTTCGATTTCGCCTCGGCACCGCTGTTTAAATTCGTCATATACCAAACGGATATTGCCCAGTATCTGTTTATGGATATTCATCATATCATCTGTGACGGAAGTTCTTTAGCGGTCTTATTCCGTGATATTAACCGGGCCTATAAGGGTGAAGCCCTGCAAGTGGAGGATTATTCCAGCTTTGAGCTGGCTATTGATGAAATGGAGTCTCGCGGCGGGAAAGAATATACTGATGCCAAGGCTTACTTTAATTCAGTTTTTAAAGGGGTGGAAATCAATTCATTACCAGCCCGGGACGTCAATGGCGACGCCAAGCAATGTAAGACCCTGGATCGGATTGAGATATTATCAATGGGGCAGATTGATGATTTCTGCAAGAAAAACCATCTTACGCCCAATGCTTTTTTTTCAGGTGCCTTTGCCTATTTGTTAGGACAATATACGAATCAAGATGAAGCCTTGTTTACCACCATATACAATGGCCGCAATGATGCACGCAAGGCCAGTATGATTGGTATGCTGGTTAAAACTCTGCCCATTTATGCAAATCTTGATGCCAGGCAGACGGTGGCAGAATATTTAAAAACCATGAAGGAACATATTATGGAGCTTATGGCCTATGACATTTACTCCTTCGGGGAAATCAGCCGTGCTTACGGAATTAAAGCAGATATATTATTTGCCTGGCAGGGAGAAGATTTTAGCGACTTTTCAATTGGGGGAGAGCCAAGCGAGCAGGTGTTTTTTCCGGCAACCGACGCCAAGGCACCCCTATCTGTGGATGTATTTGTCAAAGGCGATAAATTTCGCTTCGTAACAGAATACAGAAGTGACTGCTATTCTGAGAATATGATTTCCGCCCTTACCGATGCCTATATTGAAACAATCAAGAGTTTTTTAGAGGCTGAAACCCTGGCTGATGTGAACATAATTTCGGAAAAATCTCTGGCTTTATTGGATAGTTTCAACCAAACTGATTGGCCGGTAAGGGATATTCCAGTATCCCGGTTATTTGAGGAGCAGGCAGCCCTATACCCCAATAAAGTGGCGGTACTTACCGGTAATGAACAACTAACATTTAAGGAACTCAACGAAAAGGCCAATCGGGTGGCTAACTCTCTAATAGAAATGGGAATTCACACTGATCAGATGGTAGGCATTATGCTTACCCGAACGGTAAATGTATACGTGGCCTGTCAGGGCGTTCTGAAGTCCGGTGGTGCATTTCTGCCCATTGACCCCGAGTATCCCGATGATAGAATCGAGTATATTTTAGAGGACAGTGCTGCCCCCTATCTTATAACTACTGAGAAGATTAAAAATGAGCGCAGTAAAATATGCTCCCAAGGCTATTACAGGGTTATCACCATGGAACAATTACTGGAGGGTGAAAATACCAGCAATCCGGTGGCGGATATCAAGCCCCATAATATGTGCTATTGCATCTACACCTCAGGATCCACCGGCAAGCCCAAGGGTGTTATGATAGAGCATACCAATCTGGCCCATTACTGTAGTGCCAATCCCTTAAACCCGGAAATCATGTCCTATGTACAAAATGCCAAGGCATCCCTGGCTCTGGCGGCAATCACCTTTGATGTGTCCATATTGGAGCAATTTGTGCCTCTGTTAAACGGCATTACCGTCTGCATGGCCAACGAGGAAGAAATCCATAATCCACTGGCATTATCTGAATTGATTATCAACAAGCAGGTGGATATGATGACCTGTACCCCTTCATTTATCACCAACATTGTAGATGAACCGGTAATGCGTCAGGCTCTTCGCCAAATTAAAGCCTTTAATGTTGGTGCGGAATCATTTCCGGCAGCATTATATGAAAAGATTAAGGCATTAGGTACGGATGCCCATGTATTTAACGGTTATGGACCTACCGAGGCTACTATTGGCTGTACTTTTTGTGAAGTTATGGGCGATAAAATCACCATCGGCAAACCCATGTCCAATGTGCAGATTTATATGATTAGTAAAAGTCATAAAATATTGCCGGCAGGTGTTCCCGGTGAATTGGTCATTGCGGGCAGAGGGGTTGGACGAGGCTATGTGAATAATCCCGAAATGACGGCAGATAAGTATATCACCTTGAGAGGGCAACGAGCATACCGCAGCGGTGATTTGGCAAAGTGGAATTTTAATGGCGAAATTGAATTCCACGGAAGAATCGATAATCAGGTAAAGCTGAGAGGGCTGCGGGTGGAATTGGGTGAAATCGAAAAGGTAATGAACGATTTTAAGGAAATAATATCCAGCGTGGTGGTGGTACATGAACACGAATCGGGACAATTCCTGTGCGGTTATTTTACCGCCCAGGGGGTAGTTGACAAAGCAGCATTGTCCCAGCATTTATCAGCTGCCCTGACCTATTACATGGTACCCGGCGTTTTAATTCAGCTTGATAAGCTTCCGCTTACCAATAACGGCAAGGTGGATAAAAAAGCACTCCCCCTACCGGAATTTATAAGGGCAGAGCGCAAGTACATTGCTCCTGCTAATAGAACTGAGGCAGATTTATGTGCAATTTTTGAGTCTGTTTTAGGTTTGGGGCAAGTAGGAGCAACTGACAACTTCTTTGAAATCGGGGGCGCCTCGTTAAGCGCATCCAAGGTTGCCATGAAGTGTATGACCAGCGGCTATAATATTGTATACGGTGATATTTTCAAATCCCCTACCCCCAGAGGGCTGGCAGCGATGACAGATGATGTGGGCAGGGAAGAAAAGAAAGCAGATATAATTACATCATATAATTACCAAAGACTGGATGCAGCACTGGCAAGAAACGATTTGCGCTATATTGAGCAGGTACAATACAATCCGGTCGGCAATATCCTTTTGACTGGTGCTACGGGATTTTTAGGAATCCATGTATTAAAAGAATTTTTGGATAATTACAATGGTAAGGCATACTGCTTTATACGCAAAGGCAGAGTTAAGAGCCTTGAGGAACGCTTGAAATTATTGTTGATGTATTATTTCGAGGATACCTGTGAAGAATTATTCGGTGACCGAATTATTGTAATCGATGGTGATATTACTGATTTGGACAGGGTTTTAGCACTAGAGCAATACGATTTTGATATGGTTATTAACTGTGCTGCCAACGTAAAGCATTTCGTGGTGGATGACACCCTGGAAAAGATCAATGTGGGCGGTGTAAATAACCTGATTAAGCTTTGTCAAAAGACTGCCAAACGCTTGATTCAGGTATCCACAAGCAGCATTGCCGGGGAGGGCAGCAATAATAGTCCGCCCATGGATAAAAGGATACAAGAAAACGAACTGTATTTCGGACAAGGTTTGGAAAATGCCTACATACACTCCAAGTTCCTGGCCGAGCGCGCGGTTTTGGAGGCTATCATTGAGGGCCTGGATGCTAAAATAATGCGGGTAGGTAATCTGATGCCAAGACATTCAGATGGCGAATTTCAGATTAATTTTCTGACCAATAACTTTATGCAGCAGTTGAGGGGTTACAAGATTATCGGCAGATTTCCCATAACAGCAATGGACGTAGCTGTAGAATTTTCGCCCATTGACTCTACTGCGGCGGCAATTTTGAAGCTATCTGGCACCAACCGGGAGTTTTCGGTTTTCCATTCCTACAATAACCATGTAATTTACATGTCGGACGTGATTTATGCCATGAAGCAGTATGGCTTTAAGATTGATGTGGTAAGTGAGGATGAATTTCAAAAATCCATGCTGGCAGCTATGGAAGATGAAAATCGTAACCAAGCCATCTCCGGGCTTATCGCATATTTGTCCAGTGATACTGATAGCAAGTTTTACTGGATAGATTCAAATAATAAATTTACTACCGAAATCCTATACCGGCTTGACTATAAATGGCCTATTATCAGTGACGAGTATATGAAGCAGTCTATTAAGGCACTGGATGGCCTTAACTTTTTTGATTTATGATTAGGATTTATTTAATGAACATATCCCAACTCGATCCCGATAACGGCAAATGGAAATACTATGTTTCAGAAAAACGATATATAAAAATGAAAAAGTATTTGCAGAGAAAAGACCGGGCCTTATCCCTGGGGGTTGAGTTGTTATTAAACCTTGGTTTGCAGGAGCTATATCCCAATATAAAATGCCCGGTCAGCTGTTTAGAAGATGAAAACGGTAAACTGTATTTGCCGGATTATCCCCATATATATTTTAATCTATCTCATTCGGAGGAATATGCAGTATGTGCTATTTCCGATGTAGCTCTGGGAGTAGATATAGAATATTGCAGTGATATTGATTTGAATACGGTCAATAGCTATTTCTTGGGCCTGGAATACGCATACATTATGGAAAAACCGGAGTTGGAACGCATTAATGCCTTCTATGAATTATGGACTTTAAAAGAAAGCTATATGAAGGCTGCCGGGTTTGGCTTTCGATTAGCCTTTGATGCTTTTTGTATTCATATGAGAGAAGACATAACTGTAGTGCAGGATAGGAAAATACAGCCCTACAGCTTTTACCATACACAATTTGACAAATACAAGTTGGCAGTATGCTATCAAGGATGTAAGACCGGTTCTATAACTACGGTACTATGTAAACTGTCAGACAGCCAAGCGGGTATCAAGTCTGTACACATCACCTCAGCAGAAAAGAGACAAGCTGAGTCCATTGACTGCTATAGTATTACCAATTACCCCACCGGGTTATAAGTTCAGAATAGCTTTAGAAGGACTGTATGGCCTCTTCCTGTGTGGCAAAAATGGAAAAAACACTAATAAAGCCCGCGATATCAAATACCTCTTTAACATTATCTGTTAGCGCAGACAGTACCACTTTTCCTCCGGCGGGTTTGGTCTTTTTAGCTGCCATCAGAAGAACTCTCAATCCAGCACTGCTAATATAATCCATCCCTGAAAAATCAACCAAAAAGTTCTTCTCTCCTGTCTCCAGCAGCGACAAAATTTTCTTCTCCAGCATTCCCGAGCTGCTGGAATCCAATCTTCCTTCAATCATAAGTACAATCGCTTTTTCCTTCTTGATCTCTTTTATGTTCACGAAAACATCCTCCTTTATTTATGACAGATTAATACACTTTCTCATCACCAGTATATTCTGATCATGTTCTCGTGTATACTCAAGCTCATCCAGCATCTGACGAACCAGGTGAATTCCAAGCCCACCAATCGGCCATTCGTCAATATCCTTAGTGATATCTGGTTCCTCGTTTTCCAAAGGGTTAAAAGCAAAACCATCGTCACGGATTTCAATCAACAACATATCTTCCTGCTGTAGTATAACACGCACCAGGATTTCGTGTTGTCCGCCTTCCGGATAGCCATAGCTGATGGTGTTTGTCAGCAGTTCATCCAGGGCCAGATTTACCTGGAATATAGCTTTCACAGGCAAATCGTTTTCTTCCCCAAAAGTCTCAACCGCCTCAGCCAGTAACTGAATCTCGGCAAGATCATTCTTTAGACGAAATTCCATTTAATTTCCTCCTGTATACTGCAAAACAACGATGGTAATATCATCGGACTGCTTTGCGCCATTTACGAATTCACGGGTAGATTGCAAAATGACATCCACTTCATCCCTGGCAGTTTTTCCGATAAGCCCGGTCAATGCCTGTTCGAGTCCTTCTTCCCCGAAGAGTTCACCTGCTTCATTCATGGCTTCAGTTACGCCATCCGTGTACATTACTAGACTGTCTCCAGCATGCAGTTTAACTTCTGCACAATGATAAGACATTTCATCCATAACCCCTAATGCCATTCCGCCCATTTTAGGTAGCATCTTGAGCGATCCGTCTCTTCTAAGTACATACGGAAGGTTGTGCCCGCCATTGCTGTACACGATTTCTCCCGTTGATATTTTCAAAATCCCCAAAAATTCACTGACAAACATGCCGGAATCATTATCTTCACAAAGCTCATTGTTCACAGCATACAAAATTTCATTCGGCCCAAGCTTAATATCAGCTTTGGCTTTAATAAGCGTCTTGGTAACCGCCATAAACAGAGATGCAGGAACCCCTTTACCGGAAACGTCACCAATCGTAAAGCAGAGGTGATCATCATCCAACAGAAAATAGTCGTATAGATCTCCGCCCACTTCCTTGGCCGGCTCAATAACAGCAAAAACATCAAATTCCTGTCGTCCAGGGAAAGGCGGAAAGATTTTGGGAACGATGCTCATCTGAATCTCCCGGGCAACTGATAATTCGCTTTCAATCAGTTCTTTTTGCTTCTGGGTTTCTTTTTCTTTGATGAGGTTATGAATAATAAATATAAAGATCCCCATTCCCAGCCCATTTGTGCAAATCATTGGTAGACTGACATTTTGTATAATCACCCAGATCTGATCAAATGGCCGTACAATTAGAAGATTCAATCCCATATGGAAAGCTTCAAAAAGGGACATAAATATTGCAGCTGCTTTTATACTGACAAGTTCGCCCTTTTTATACTGATAAACCAAGCCTCCTGCCAAACCTGCCAGAATAGTCGATATGGAACACGGAACCGCCGTTAATCCTCCCATGCTGTAGCGATGAATTCCGCCAATCAAACCAGCCCCCAGGCCCACAAGCGGTCCACCAACAAGTCCGGCAATGGCAGGCCCCAAATCACGAATATTGGCGATGGCACCTAATATATCAATACCACTGAGTGTACCATAGATGGAAAAAACACCAAAAATAATGATCAAACAGCTCCGCTGTTTCCAGTTCGTGGCCTGCTTCTTCAGCATTGCAGGAAAGACTTTCGTCCTGGTTAATACATAGGCCAGTACAATAACTACCGCCATATTCTTGATTAAATCAATTAACAAACTTACAATTTGAATGATGTAATCACCTTCTATTTCTCAGATTGCAATCCCCAGAACTTTTGATCTACCCTATAAATATCGTAGCTTTATTTATAGCCTATCCTAATTGCGAGCATAAAAAAAGCCCCCTGATTTTTTGCAGGAGGCTTTTCCATCGCTTTATCTAAGATAAACCAGCGGGTCTTCCCTGGTATCACCCTGTTTGAT
>JBAYYO010000037.1:0-11794 GCA_041672985.1 Syntrophomonas sp.
CAATAATGGTAACTCTGGAATCGCTATCCTGGGCCGCAATATTACAAATATCCTGATAAGAGCGAGTAACATTATCAACCCCGGTGCGGTATTTAGTCATATCAGCCACTAAATAGGCTTCTTTGGTAAGCCTTTCTTCTAAACTATGCAAATAATAATCTTTGAAATTTACATAAGCAATTCCCCCCAAAAGAATGAGGAGAAGACTGATAATAAGGAGGTAGGAGGTCATTAGTTTCCATCGATAGGACTTAATCATCGAGTTTATCCTCAAATTTATATCCTAACCCGCGTACAGTTTTTATATATTTGGATTCGCCGTTTTCTTTTCCTATTTTATCCCTCAGTTTGCTGATGTGCACATCCAAAACCCGGGTGTTGATTCCATCTGCATAGTCCCATAAAACCTCCAGCAGGTAGTCGCGTTTTAAAACTCGGCCTCTATTTCTAATCAAAAGCTCCAGTAATTCGTACTCCTTGAGGGTTAGGTCCAACAATTCACCATGCTTGTAGATCTCATACTTTTCGGGTTTAATAACAAATGCGCCGGTTCTGATTTCCTTATCTGCATTTTCTGGTTCAGCCTTGTCTTTCTTCCTTCGCAAGACTGCCTTCACCCGGGCTGTCAATTCGCGAATACTAAAAGGTTTGGTAACGTAGTCATCGGCACCCAATTCCAACCCCAGCACCCGATCTATCTCATCATCCCGGGCAGTTAGCATTATGATCGGAGTCTGTATTTTTTCGCGGCGTAAATCACGACATATTTCCAAACCATCTTTGCCCGGCAGCATCAAATCCAAAATTATCAGATCAGGATTCTCCTCCATAATTAACTGCCACGCCTCGTTCCCGTCATGGACGCCAATGGTTTCATATCCCTCTTTGCCGAGGTTATAGGTTACCAGCCTTACCAGCGCTGCTTCGTCATCCACTACCATAATTTTGCCCTTCATCCTTTCACCTCAATGACTATGATAAGCATTAGTTTTCAAAACAGCTGCCCCCAATAAATTCCCTCAGAATTGAATTCGGTGGTATGTTGGCAGCCGAAATGACTCGAAAATAGCTGAGGAACCGCAGCAGGCGGCTTGCTTGTATGTGCTCTGGTTGATCATTATCTATAGCCTCCAGCAAGGGTTCAGCTAGAAGTTTTAAAACTGATAATTCATATACCAGTGATGAGTTAAACATAACATCAGCGTTCTCCTGAAAGGGGAATATATTCTTTTCTTCTCCCCTCCGCACCGAAGGCCAGCGCTTGATGGTATCCAGTGCCGAGTTTCCTCTGGTTCTATGATCCCTGATTATCCTGCGCAGCAGGCGGCAATCGGTGGTCGGTATGCGATTGCTATAATCGACGTTTAACTGAGTCAAAGCACTGATGTATATTTGGAACTTATTGGCCTTGGGTATACTCTGGGTCAGCCGTTCATTAAGTCCATGGATTCCTTCAATAATTATGGGCTCTCCTTGGGGTACCCTAATATTAATGCCATGTTCTTCCTTATTGCCAGTTTTAAAATTAAAGATCGGCATTTCTACTTCCTCTCCGTTTATCAAGCGAGTCAGATGATCGTTAAGGAGGTCCAGATCCATGGCGTCCAGGGATTCAAAATCAAGATCTCCGTCTATATCCACCGGTGTATGGCATCTATCCACAAAATAATTGTCAAGCGAAATAGACACCGGTTTGCGCCCATTCACCCTAAGTTGAATTAATAGCCGCTGGGCAAAGGTTGTTTTGCCGGAAGAGGAAGGCCCGGCTATAGTAACCAGTCTGATGCCGGGATTATTGCATATTGTATCGGCAATATAAGCAATCTTTTTTTCATGCAGTGCTTCGTTTACCTGGATTATATCAACAACGTCACCTCTGGTAATACTTTCATTTAGAGCCGCCACGTGTGGTATACGCAGCATTTCTGCCCAGTCCTTGGACTCCCGGTGAACTATACCCAGTTTCGGTTGCTCATGATAAGGCTTTTCCAAAAGAATATCGTCTATTTCGGGAGTTCTTAAGACCATGCCCGGCAAATGATAAAGCAGTTTAAATTTGTCCAGTATACCAGTTCGATAAACCATATAACCATAAAAATATTCAGTAAAACCATCTAACTCGTAAACATGAGCAGCTTCTTTATCCCTGTACCGCAGGAGCTTAACCTTATCCTCCTGACCCTGGCGGGTAAATATTCGTCGTGCCTCTTCGTTTTCGAGCAGGTATCGTTCTATGTGCAAATCACTGCTTACAATCTGACGCATCCGTTCTACAATCTGTTCTATTTCGTTATCGGTAGTGGCTTGGTTTAAAAACTCGCAGAACAAACCATTTGACAAGGTGTGCTTAATCATAAGCGTGCGCTCGGGGAAGAGATCCCGACAAGCCTTTATCAGTATAAAGGAAGCACTGCGCCGGTATATCCTAAGGCCTGCTTCAGTAGATGTATCCACCAACTCTACTTCACAATCACTTTTCAACGAATAGTGTAAATCTCTTAATGTGTTTCTTATAATCCCCGCAACTACTGGATATTCCCATTCCTTTTTGATACTGGCACACAAGTCGCCTAAGAATGTGCCGGGTGCAACCTGGAACGAACCCACGTTTTTAATCGTCACGTTAATTTTCTCAATTTGGGCGGTTGTGTTCATATTACCTCTCTCCCCTCTATTACTGCTAATATTATATACCATATTACGTACTGAATTGGACTAAACTGAGTGATTTGTAATCAGCTCAGTGTTTGATGTGTCATAACGGAGACGACAAACTGTGCAAAAGCCACCTTGGAGTTGACAGAAGGCAATTCGGAGAGTTTTTCATACAGTTGACGGGGTTGTTAACACACCCGCAATAGTTAGTTGGAATGTGTCAACAACCCCGTCCCCATGACAACCTTGTCTACCTTAGGGTTGCTCTTATTTTACCACTTAGACCTTTTTGTATTTCTTCCATCCTGCTGTTAACTTCAGCTTCCGTGAGGGTTCGCTCACCAGACTGAAAAGTCATTTTGAATGCCATGCTTTTAAATCCTTCTGGCACCTGTTCCCCGGAATAAATATCAAACACAACGATTTTTTTAAGTAATTCCCCGCCTGATTCTCTAATCACATCCAGAGCCTGCACCGCTTTGACTTGCTCATCTACAACAATGGCCAGATCTCTCTCCACCGCCGGGTAACGGGTAATCTGCTCCATCATAACCCGGGGACGGGCAAGTTCAAACATAGCCTTAATATCCAGCTCAAAAGCGCAGGCACGCGGTTTGATGTCAAACTTCTGCCTTACCAGCGGATGTATCTCCCCCATTGTTCCCAGGATTCTATCGGCACCCATAATTAGCGCCGATCTGCCTGGATGGTACCCGGGTTCCTGTACCTCAACCCAGCTTATTGAATCGATACCTAATTTAATGAGCAGGTTCTCAACCACCCCTTTGAGATAAAAAAAGTCCATATCTATTTCCGGCTTCAGCCAATTGGTCTCCAGCCGGCCGGCTGCAATAGCCCCTAATTTAAGCACTTCACCAGGCAGACCTTCTGCGCGGGGGTAAAACACGGAACCTATTTCAAAAAATGCCAAGTTATCATTCTTCCGCGCCAGGTTGCGGCTCACCGTCTCCAGCAGTCCGGGCAAAAGCAGGGTTCGCATAACGCTCTGCTCTTCAGACAGGGGATTGGCTACCCTGACTACATCTCGAAGGGTACTTTCTTCAGGAAGCAAAAGCATATCTAAATAGCGCGGGCTGATAAAACTGTAGTTGATTATTTCATAGAATCTGCTTATCATGAGCTGCTTGATACGATCCTGAAATCTCTGGTAAGAAGTCAGTCCTCCCTGGGTGGTATTGCCGCCCGGTAATGTAGCAGGGATATTTTCGTAGCCGTGCAGGCGGGCCACTTCCTCGATCAGATCCACTTCCATTTCTATATCCGGCCGATAGGAAGGAATCGTTACCACAAGATTCCCCTCCTCTTCGCGCCAATCAAACCTCAGCCGGCTGATGTAATCCTTAATCTGAACCGAGCTCAGGGAGGTCCCCAGCAGGTAATTGACCCGCTCCGGTCTTAATACTATCTGGGCCAGCGCAGCTGGTTGGGGATAACAGTCACATATTCCCGCCACTACTTCGCCCTCTCCTAATTGTTGAATTAAAGCGGCGGCACGGTTTACGGCATAAATTACTCCATTAATATCTGACCCCTTCTCAAAACGGATGGAGGAATCACTCCTTAGGGCCAGTTTGCGGGCGGACTTCCTTATACAGGTGTTCTTGAAACAAGCAGACTCCAGGAGAACATTAACCGTTTGAGCGCTTATTTCCGTATTCTGCCCCCCCATAATACCGGCCAGGGCTGCTGGTATCCCGTCGTCAGTAATAAGCAGCATTTCGGGGTCCAACTCCCGTTCTATATCGTCCAAGGTAGTGATCTTCTCACCTTCCTCTGCCCTGCGTACCAGTATTGTTTTGGCCTCGCTCAATAAGTCGTAGTCAAAGGCATGCAGCGGTTGGTTGCTTTCCAACATCACATAGTTGGTTATATCTACGATATTATTAATGGGACGGATCCCGGCACTGAGCAGGCGGGTCTGCATCCAGTCAGGTGAAGGTTTAACGGTTACATTCTTAACCAGTCGGGCCGTATACCGGGGACAGAGGTCCGGAGCATCTATCTTTACATTAATGTATTTACTGATTTCATCATGGTTTTCAATAATATTGATCTCCGGTATGACAATATCCTTTCCATTTAAGGCCGCCACTTCACGGGCCAGGTTAATCATTCCCAGGCAATCCCCCCGGTTAGGGGTAAGATCCAGCTCCAATATATAGTCCCCATTATCTTCTGCAACCCCTTCTATGGCAATTCCGGCCATAGTCAGACGCTGGGCTGCTTCTTCCGCTGTCCAGGTAAATTCCACATAGTCTTGTAACCAATTTATAGAAACTCCCATGGTGTCACCTCCTAAAATTGAGTAAGAAATCTTTTATCGTTATCGAAGAACAAGCGCAGGTCGTTGATCCCATATTTGAGCATGGCGATTCTTTCTATTCCCATTCCAAAAGCAAAGCCGGTGACCTTCTCTGAATCATATCCTCCGTATTCCAGCACCCGTGGATTGACCATGCCTGCTCCCAAAATTTCCAGCCACCCGGTATGCGAACAAACCCGGCAGCCCTCACCCTGGCAGTGTACACAGGAGATATCCATTTCGGCACTGGGTTCGGTAAACGGAAAAAAGCTGGGCCGGTAGCGCACCCTGACCCCCTCGCCAAAAATCTTCTGGGCAAATAACATCAGCGTCCCCTTCAGATTGGCGAAGGTAATCCTTTCGTCGATCAACAGTCCTTCAACCTGATTAAACATGGGTGAATGGGTGGCATCGTCATCTTTGCGATATACTTTGCCGGGGACTATGATTTTTACCGGAATTTGAGGTGCCAGCCTCTCCATAGTACGAACCTGTACCGGTGAGGTATGGGTTCTTAACAGCATCTCTTCCGTTATGTAGAACGAATCCTGCATATCACGCGCAGGATGATCGCGGGGAATATTAAGGGCTTCAAAGTTATAGTAATCAGTCTCGATTTCAGGGCCTTCAGCTACACTAAAACCCATCCCAATAAATATTTCTTTGATCTCATCCGCAACCCTGCTGATAGGATGTTGACTCCCGTTCGGCAAAGGCATCCCCGGCAGACTGATGTCTATCTTCTCACTCTTAAGTCTCATTTCCATTTCTAATTTTTTCAGTTCAGCCGTCTTTTCCTCAACCAGCTTTTCCAGGGTATTTTTGATGTCGTTGGCAATTTTGCCCGCTTCAACCCTTTCATCTCCAGCCAGCTCCTTGAGACCTCTGAGCAGTTGGGTTATCTCGCCCTTTCTACCCAGTATTTTGATCTTAATCTCGTTTAAGGAATCGTAATCACTGACCTCAGCAATCCTTTGTTCCGTTAGAAGTTTAATCTGTCTTAACCTATCAATCATCTCTTAGCCTCCCTGCCTTGCTTGAAGTGATTTTAAATTTGAGCAGAAAACAAAAATAGCCCTCATCCCCAAGGGACGAAAGCCTGTTCCGTGGTACCACCCTAATTAATCAGACCGATAGGTCTGATTCTCTTCTGCCCATAACGGTGGCCACCGGTTGGACCTACTGCTGTTTCAATCCACTGCTCTCAGGTGAATTTACCTGCGTCTAGCTTAGCCATACTTTCAGTCTCTGATACGGCCTCCCTGAAAGTTCAACGGCAGGCTACTTGTCCTGATCATTGCTTTTATTATTATTGGTTTATTAATTGTTTGTATAGAAGATAATATATGATGCAACCGGATGTTTCAAAAAGATACCATAGGCTTTTAGCTTGATCATGCATAAGTGGTAAACCCTCCGATTTAGTTCCGTATGAACTAATCCCCCACGAACATCTTGATTTTCTAAGCCAACTCTGTTATTTCTTGATACTGCCTCCATGCTTCAGCAACAATTATAGCACAAGCCGAGGCCACATTCAAAGAATCAACCCCTGGTTTCATAGGTATGTTTATGAATCGGTCACAGCCTGTTTTTAACTCTTCACTAACTCCCTGACTTTCGCTCCCTATAGTGATTATCGTTGCTCCTCCATAGGGCACCGAATAATATTTTTCACCTTGATTGATATCTGTACATAACAATTTATATCCCTGCTCATATAGGCTATCCATCTGGCGGCTATTAATGTCGGTGAAGACTGGTACATTTAAAATGGCTCCCATAGTAGAGCGGACAACTTTCGGGCTGAAAAGGTCAACCGAGCCTCTGGTCATTAATACGCCCTTGACTCCAAATGCCCAGCAGGTTCTTAAAATACTGCCCAGATTCCCAGGGTCGGCAATCCTGTCCAGTAGAATTAACAATCCTTTTTTATCTACCAGGTCTTCCCATAACCAGATCGGCTTGCGCAGGATAGCTGCAATCCCCTGAGGATTCTCAGTTGAGCATACCTGCCTCATGAGCCCGGGCTCCAACAGATAACACTCAGAAATTTCGGTGTCAACATTGGTTAGTTCCTGGTTAGTCAGGTTTATATCCGCGAAAATCACTTCCACCAATCCGGGCTTCGCCTGAGCCTCCTGGACCGCCCTTTTACCTTCTACCAGGAACATTCCCTGCTCATTCCTGTATTTCCGATGTTTTAAGCTGGTCGCTAGCTTAATATATTTATTGTTTGGGGAACTGATTACCTTCATGCAGTATTCCCTCCTACCAGGACTCACAGCAAGATGGCCGGTGGTTATAAAAAAAGTATGGCTGTTTAAAACCATACTTTTTACAAACTAGTGTTGGCAATGGTATTTATACGGTCTTTTTGGCCACGTCAGCCAATTCCGTAAAACCTTGCGGGTCACTTATCGCCAGCTCAGCCAGCATCTTGCGATTGATATCTACGCCGGCCTGCTTGAGTCCGTGAATCATGCGGCTGTAAGTTGTCCCATTGTCTCTGGCGGCAGCGTTAATACGAGCAATCCATAACTGCCGAAACTCTCTTTTTTTAAGCCTTCTATGGGCATAGGCATAAGCCCCTGATTTCATAACCTGCTGATTGGCTACCCGGTATAATTTAGATTTACTACCGACATAACCTTTAGCCAGCTTTAATATCTTTTTATGTCTTCTGTGAGTCGTAACTCCACGTTTTATTCTCGGCATTACAAGTCCTCCCTCTATCTATTTGTAAGGAATTAATTTAGAGATCCTCTTCTGTTCAACTTCACTCACCATACCGGCCTGGCGCAATTTCCGTTTCCTTTTAGGACTCTTACTGCTGAGCAGGTGACTGGAATAGGCTTTGGCTCTCTTAATCATACCGCTGCCGGTCTTTTTGAATCTCTTGGCCGCTCCGCGGTGACTTTTCATTTTGGGCATGGATTAATCCTCCTTTTTCTCGCTGTCTACTTTTGGAACCAGTATCATAACCATGTTCCGTCCTTCTACTTTGGGCTGTTTCTCAATTGCTGATATATCTGATAACTCCCGGGCCAATTTGAGGCACAGCTTTTCTCCCAATTCCGGGTGGGTTATTTGCCGGCCTCGAAACATTATGGTAAATTTCAGCTTATCTCCAGCACTTAAAAACTTCCGGGCGTTCTTGGCCTTGGTTTGAAAATCGTGTTCTTCAATATTGGGTCTCATTTTAACTTCTTTGATGGAGATTATTTTTTGTTTCTTACGAGATTCCTTTTCCCTTTTGCCCTGCTCAAACTTAAATTTGCCATAATCCATCATGCGGCACACCGGCGGTTTGGCCGAAGGAGCTACTTCAACCAGATCAACCCCTTTTTCTTCTGCCATTGCCAATGCTTCACGGATAGGAACGATACCCAGTTGTTCGCTGTCTTCACTAACTAACCTGACTTCCTTGACTCGGATGTCCTCGTTAACTCTCCAATCCTTGCTTATAAGAAATTCACCTCCTGTAAATAGGAAAAAGCGGGTACAAAAACCCGCTTCTTAATCCAATAACAGACCATCAGCTTATGTTCAACACAAGCTATATTTACATCTGTCGTTGATGACCTTACGAACCGTGGGTTGTAAGGTGAGAAGCAAGGCTCCTGCTTTACAATGTCCAACGAGAATAATAACATATCCCAGGGCAAAATGCAATACGGATAAGGAAGCTATTAGACCGTTCTTTTCTTTATTTCAGCAGTAATCTTTGCTGCAAATTCCTCCAGCCCCAGAGCGCCAAGATCGCCTTCCTTGCGATGCCGAACTGCTACTGTATTGGCTTGCACTTCCTTATCACCCACTACCAGGAGATAAGGTATCTTCTGTAATTGCCCTTCCCGTATCTTATAGCCAATTTTTTCGCTGCGCTTATCCGCTTCAACTCGAACGCCTTCTGATGTCAAGCGAGCGATAACTTGCTGTGCATATGCATGCTGTCTTTCCGTAATAGGCAGCACCCGTACCTGAATTGGCGCCAGCCAGGTGGGAAAAGCTCCCCCAAAATGCTCGGTTAATATGCCGATAAATCTTTCCATACTCCCATATATAACCCGATGAATCATAACCGGTCTATGTTTTTCACCATCTTCGCCTATATATGTTAAGTCAAACTTCTCTGGCATTTGGAAATCCAATTGGATGGTTCCACACTGCCAGGTTCTATCCAAAGAATCTTGCAGGTGAAAATCAATCTTGGGGCCGTAGAAGGCGCCATCCCCTTCATTGATTTTGTATTGCAGACCATTTTCATCCAGAGCTTGTTTCAATGCGTCTGTGGCTATATCCCAGTCTTCCTTGGAACCCATGGAATTTTCGGGCTGAGTAGACAATTCAACAAAATAACTAAATCCAAATTGCTTGTAGAATAAGTCGACCAGTTTCATAACACCTTTGATTTCATCGATTATCTGTTCCGGCAGCATAAATATGTGGGCATCATCCTGGGTAAAGGCCCGCACCCTCATCAAGCCGTGCAAAACGCCTGACATTTCATGCCGGTGTACCAATCCCATTTCCCCTATCCGGAGTGGTAATTCCCGATAGCTGTGCAGATTCTGTTTATAAACCAGAATCCCGCCCGGGCAGTTCATTGGTTTTACAGCAAAATCCTGTTCGTCTATTTTAGTAAAATACATGTTTTCTTTATAATGATCCCAATGCCCGGAACGCTCCCATAATTCGCGGTTTAATATTATGGGAGTGCGAATTTCCTGATAGCCTGCTTTCTGGTGCTGTTCTCGCCAGTACTGTTCCAATTCATTTCTCAAAACCATTCCTTTAGGCAGGAAAAAGGGGAAGCCCGGCCCTTCATCCAGAAGGACAAACAGACCCAGTTCTTTCCCTAATTTACGATGATCTCGTTTCTTGGCCTCTTCCAGTTTATTTAAATAATCATCCAGCAGGGCTTGTTTGGGAAAAGAGGTGGCATAAATGCGCTGCAGCATCTTATTGCGTTCATCGCCCCGCCAGTAAGCTCCCGCCAGGCTCATTAACTTCACTGCCTTAACCTTGCCAGTGGAGGGTAAATGCGGTCCCGCGCACAGATCCACGAATTCTCCCTGCTGGTAAAGGCTGATAACTGCGTCTTCGGGCAAGTCCTCAATTAACTCCACTTTATAATCTTCATTCTTCTCCTGGAAGAATTGTATGGCTTCGCCCCTGGGTAATTCCTTGCGCACGATAGGATAGTTGCTCTTAATAATGGACTCCATTTCCTTTTCGATGCGTGCAAAATCCTCGGGAGTAAAGGTATGTTCCGTATCAAAGTCATAATAAAAACCCTTGTCAACTGCGGGGCCTATGGCAAATTTGGTGTTCGGCCATAGTCTTTTGACCGCCTGGGCCATAATATGAGATGATGAATGGCGATATACGCTGCGAGCTTTATCATCCTCAAAGTCCAACAGTTCAAGTTCTCCATCATTATATATTTTGGCATTTAAATCTATAACTTGGTGGTTAAATAAGGCTGCCACTGCATTTTTGGCAATTTTGGGGCTAATGCTTTCTGCAATCTGCAGCGGGCTAATCCCTTCCGGATATTCCCTGCGGCTGCCATCTTTCAAACTGATGTTTATCATTTTACACCTCCTGATAATTGCGGCTTATTTATGCTAAAATTTGTGTTCCATCCTCTGGTAAGATTGATGAACAAACCCAACTAGTAATTTCTATCTAAAAAGAATAGCAGATTTTACATACTACCGCAAATTAAAAGAGCAAAGGACTCGTGGCGGGTGGATGTTGAATGAAGGCTCTTGGCCTTGGCTGTCCATTATTACTTGCCCGGCCCGGTAAAAAGCCCGTTCAATCAACGTATTTCAGTACGCTGAAAGCACAGGCTTTCAATTCTTGATCTTTAATTCCATAGCCTGACAAGACTTTACCATACAGGTCCCGGTTATTTTTCCCGCTTGGTAATGCAAACTTCTGTCCTATGATACCCTAAACATCGCTCACAGCCGTTACAAACAGCAATTCTCTTATCAAACACTTTTTTTATCATCTGCACCGAATCACTGTCCATTTGATGTTCAGTATTGTGTAATATGATTCGGCGCGGCGCAATTGTTATCAAAATGCTGACTAATATATCGTCAAGACTTATTTCTCCCCGGGAGATGTCGTCTATAAAATAATTTATGTGTTCCTTTTCAATACTGCTGCCATTTCCATCCCAGAGGACAAAATTACCCTTACAATCCATCATAATATTTACTTCCATTGCCAAAGGAGGTTGGGTATCAACAAAATAACGCAATAATTTGACAAACTCATTGTATTCCTTTTCATTACGCAATTCCTCACATGCCAAATCAACTGCAAATCGGATTTCCGTTAAATAATCCTGCATACAGAAGTTAATAAAACCCTCCACAACCAGGTTATGATGGTAATATATATAATCAAATATCCTATGCGAAATCTTATTTTTACGACCGTAATTCATTAATAAGTTAAGGCTCTCATTAGAATTACAGTGTTTCAAAAAATTTATAGCTTTGTCCATAATGGCAAATTTATCACCTGGTAAGATATGACGTCCCTTCTTAGTAATCTCCTTCCAGGCAAGTTTGTTTTCCCAGTCCCTTATAATATGCTCGGCCAGAAATTCCGATAGCTGGTGCTTAAATATATATACAATATCTTCCTCTTTATAGTGAGGCGATACTGCCGCTCCTTTTAATTGCAGATCAATAAAAATGCTATTACTTCTATCAACTGCAGTCTTATTTATTAATAAAGTACAGCCGCGTTGTTTTAACCACGAGAACTTCCGAGAAACCTCATTCAGCA
>JBAYYO010000038.1:0-11551 GCA_041672985.1 Syntrophomonas sp.
CGTGCCCAATAGAGGCCCCCCGGGTAGCTCCGGAAAATCGTCCATCGGTTATTAAGGCAACCTCCTTATCAAGTCCCATCCCGGCAATTACCGAAGTAGGGGTGAGCATTTCTCTCATCCCCGGCCCCCCCCGGGGCCCTTCGTAACGTATGACAATCACATCACCCGTTTTAATCTCCTGCTTTAATATTGCCTCGACGGCATCCTCTTCATTATCAAAGACTCGGGCTGGCCCCTGGTGCTGCATCATTTCTGGAGCTACGGCTCCTTTTTTAACCACGGCTCCTTCTGGAGCCAGATTGCCAAATAGAACCGCCAGTCCTCCGCTGGCATTATAGGGATTATCCCAAGGCCGTATAACCTCATAGTCCAACACCGGGTTATCGGCAATATTTTCCTTGACGGCAGCGCCGGTAACCGTTATGACATCCCCATTAATCAGGTTTTTCTTACTCAATTCATTAAACAGGGCTTGAACTCCCCCGGCCCGGTACAGATCCTCCATGTGATGAAAACCCGCCGGACTGATTTTACATAGATGCGGGGTTATAGCACTCACTTCGTTGAAAAGATTCAAATCTATGTTTACGCCCGCTTCGCTGGCAATCGCTATAAGATGCAGTACCGAATTAGTAGAACACCCAATAGCCATATCCATGGTAATTGCATTGCGAAAGGCGTCCGCATTCATAATATCGCTGGGTTTGATATCTTTTTCCAAGAGCTCCATTATTTTAATGCCCGCACTCTTGGCCAAGCGTATGCGCTCCGAATAAACAGCGGGGATGGTACCATTCCCGGGCAGTCCCATGCCCAAGGCCTCGGTAAGACAATTCATGGAATTAGCGGTGAACATACCTGAACAGGAACCGCAGGTGGGACAAGCGTTATTTTCCAGGCATGCCAGTTGATCAAGATCAATTTTGCCGCCGGCTGCCTCACCAACTCCTTCAAATACCTGAGTAACACTTATATTTCTCTTGTCCATAACCCCGGCTAACATAGGGCCGCCGCTAATAAAAATAGACGGCAGGTCAAGCCGGGCCGCCGCCATCAACATACCTGGAACAACTTTATCGCAGTTGGGGATAAAAACCAGTGCATCAAAGGCATGCGCAATAGCCATTATTTCCACCGAATCAGCGATTAACTCCCGGCTTCCCAATGAATATTTCATGCCGATATGATTCATGGCAATACCGTCACAAACTGCAATGGTTTGAAACTCAAAAGGGGTTCCGCCCGCTAGTCTTACGCCCGCCTTCACCGCTGCAGAAATCTTATCCAGGTTAATATGTCCCGGTACGATATCGTTGTAGGAATTAACGATACCGATAAAGGGGCGTTCGACCTCTTGATCGGTCAGACCCAGAGCTCTAAACAGCGAACGATGGGGGGCTTTCTCTAATCCCTGTTTTACCAAATTGCTTTTCATGGTTTAATTCTCCTCAAAAATAATATTTATAGTATACAAATTATACCATGCCTCGGACAACTTGCCCTTAACCTTGATTCTATCCCACCGATTATAGTCTAAAAAAGTGTACAAAAAATCCCCTCATCCTCATCAGGGACGAGAGGTTATTCCCGCGGTACCACCCTGCTTGCCATACTCTATGGAGTACGACCTCTTGGAGCACAATGTTTTAAGGGTTGTGCTAACTTGTTAACGGACTTGTTCGTCCGGCACCACCTACTTGGTCCCGCCCTCGGGCAGGGCTTTTCAGATAGCAGCTCCGGAATGAGCAACCTGCGTAACTTGGATACCGGCTTCCAGCTGCCCCGGCTCTCTGTAATCAACTTGCTGCGCAGGCAATTTCCTTCATAGCCTATAGAATATGTTTCGTAGTATACTGCACTTTTTATAGGGTTGTCAAGAGAATATCTAAATGTTTGCATCCCTGGAAAAAACCATGAACCACCAGGGAGAGAAATTGTATCTTCTCCATTAATGGAAAAACCGGTTTCATGCTTTTTAGCCTAAAAACTGTTTTCAATGGCTTGCTCCCTAGGGCTTGCCTTCCCGAGGCAAGTTGAGTTTGCGTATATATTCTTTTAGGCCAATCTGCTTTTGCTCACCGCGTAAACGTCGTTGCTGCTCCTTCTTTTTGATCCGCTTGAACATAGTCCACAGCAGACGAGTTCCTTCTTCGGTCTGGCATGCTTCGGACGGGCTCATCCCACTAAGGGTGGATAGCTTCGAATTATACCATTTGTTAAGGTACATCTGCTTCAAGTCAGCTTCCAGGTGGGGGTACATCTTTTTTACATCCGGGGTGAGAATTTCGAATATACCATCTTCTCTGATCTCGAGCCCATCAAATTCAAGCGCATCGTACATATTCTCTTCAAAAGACTGGCGAATTGCCCCAATATCTTTTTCTCCAAAAGCAGATACCGTTATCCAGTTGGAACCTATAATATACTCGGCCATAAATCCAGGGTGATCCAGGCATCTATCTAATTGATAGAAAACCTCATATTGGCCTGATAGCTCTATTCTCAAGCCCTGCAGTCCTTCAATACGCCTTACGACCTCATTCCGGTCCTTGAGTGCATAACGAGCCGTAATAAAACGCATTCCATCCTCAAAAGCCAGCTCATCACCTTCATCAAGAAGAATATCTTCAAATTGGAGGTATTGACCGCTCAAATAGCTGTAGGCACTGGTTAGACTCAGTTCATATTCACCTCTGGATACCAGCGGGTTCGGTTGATCAACGGTAAAAAGATTATGAAAATCTTCCAGCGTATCATGCTGCTGGGATATCACTACAAATTCATCACCATTTATAACCAGATCTGCAATCACACCACTCATAAAGGTGACTCCATGGTTATAGTCATCATCATGGCAGGTCACCCGCATATGCATACCATAAGGCAATTCCTCAACCTCACGGATATTATCAACCAGGTCCAGCAATTCAAAAAGGTCGTCAATATTAATTATTTCATAAACCCGGCAGTATACCTGTACGGCAAAGGGATTGAAGGTTGATCCCGCATCCAATTTACTATTGGCGACTTGATCAATACCAGCTATCCGCCAGTCATTCTCAGCGTCCTTAATAATGGTAAAAACATATTCGCTCCGATAAACCTCGCGCTCATATAAAGTAATAGAATAAGCGGTTAACTCCGCAGTGTTATACGACCCCCGCACCTCCTCAACCTGTCCCTCTAAAAGCAGGGCGCCAGGGTTCATGGCCCTATTAATCTGCTGCAGCAACATCCCCTGAGAGAGTTTATGTTCCGCCAGGATGGAGAACAGATAGTTAAAATCCTGGTAACGCAGGGCATGAAAGAAACTATTGACCAGTTGCCGGGGAGTCAGATTGGGTGAAAGTTTCTGCAAAATCGTATTGATACTGATGTTCCCGCTCTCTGATGTCTCATCCAGATAGTTCTGATACAGAAATTTGCCCAGCGCCGGGCGGCTCATAAAACGCACATTAAATTTATAAGCATCACTGATAAGCAAACTGGTTTCCTGGTAACTTATTTCCACCAAATCGATTTGCATTTCCCGGTCGCACTCATACTGTGCCACGGGCATATCCTCGACTACAAAAAAACTGTGCACCCCATCCGTACTGAAAGCCAGGAAGAAACACTCCACATATAGTCTCCCGTCCGGCTTTTTCCAGGCAACATCGACAGTCATTCGTCCTGTATGACGGCTGGCGCTGGCAAATGCTCGATAAAAATCTCCTTTAAGGAGCGGGGGGGAATTAAACTTCAGACCGGCCAGGTTATATTTGGTCAGAGCCCGGTTGCATATCGTTTCAAACTCCTTCCCGTACTCCATTTTTATAAGATTGAAAAAACCCACCAACTCAGCATCATAAAAAGAAGACAGCCCTTCAATAACATCAGCCCTTATATCATAAGGAATTTCCTCTATAATCTCCAGAATAGATAAGCCGCCTTCGTTGGTCTTAATAAGTTTAGAAATGTCTTCGGCCAGGTTTTTAAGCATGGCCCGCGGAACATTAGTTTTTTTATTGTTTTTCATTATTTACCTCAAAATTTGCACGTAATTTCATTCCATTTTAATTTACCATGTTGCCGTCCGAATGGCAAATTCCCGTTAATCCATATCCAGTTAAAAATGATACTTTAAACCAGCTATAATATTCAAGCTTGTGACAAAAGATAAGGCAAAGGAGGGATTAATTTTGAGACGGATTCGAATGCAGAACAAAGAAGGATTTAATTTCGGTTCCATGGCCATACCAGTTGCATTTATCAACGGTCTATTTTTCGGAGGCTATGCCCTGCGAAAAATAAGACAGTATTGGGAAGGCGGACCTATGGATTAGCCGCCGCCCCTCCTTGCATTATTTTTTAAAGGGATAGCTGCTGGTGTTTGCCAGATGCTATCCCTCTTTTATGATTTCTATTTATTCTCCCAATCATTATCCATGCTTAATTACCCTTCAGAATAGAGTCAGGGGGAACCGTCCGAGACCACTGAAAAAGTGCTCTTTTGCGTGTCATCCTGAGCGATAGCGAAGAATCTCGTTAGCTAAAGGCCCAATATTACGGACTTCCAAAAGAGATCCTTCGTCGCCTGCAGCTCCTCAGGATGACATTTATGATACTTTTTCAGTAGTCTCGGACCGTCCCTAATATTACTATTGGGGTAAAGTCAAAGTTTTTATATCAGTCAAATCCGATAGATTGTGGGCCTTGATTAGAGACGGGGACAACGTATAAAGTATGTCGCCAATATAAAGTCCGCGGTCTATATTTTTGTCGCTATTGTACCAGGCATTGCCGGCCTTAAGATAATCCTGATCCGTTAAGTGAGATATACGGCCTCGATATTGCAAGCCGCTTACCAAGTCGATGCTATATACGTAAAAACCCTGGAAGGAGAAACTACCATAAGCCGGCATTAAGTTTTTATTATTGGATGTTGAAGCGGCCTCCATGACTTTAACCGGGAAGGCCAAAAGATTTTTTTCAGCCGCAAACAGCAATGCTTTGTGATTACGTAATAGCTCTGAGTCAGTACCACGATCGCCAATTGAGGCTTTACTCATTTCAATCGGATTATTGACATCGGTCACATCAAAGATGGCTATTTTCATGCCCTGATAGAAGGCCTGACTCTGACCGTTCCAACCCTTGGTTTCTACCGTATCCTTGCCAAAGCCGATGATATGATTTTCATCATAGGGATGTAAATAATCACTATAACCGGGTATTTTTAATTTCCCCAAGATAGTAGGATTCAGGGGATCTTTAAGATCTAATACAAAAAAAGGATCTATTTGTTTAAAAGTTACCATATAGGCTCGATCGCCCATAAAGCGAGTGGAATAAATTCTCTCCCCGGGAGCGATGTTTTCCAACCGGCCGCAAATCTGCAAATCCTGATTCAATATATACACATTATTGGCCGAAGTATACTGGTCATCACGCCACATGTCACCGCTGGTGGTGGCAATACGAAAATATCCATCATTCTCATCCATGGAAAACTGGTTCAAAATTCGCCCCGGAACCTGACCCATTCCATAATATTGAATCTGGCCGGGCAGCAACTCAAATTTGTATATTGTGGTATTACTTTCGGCCAGACGCTCACGCTCCGCAATTCCAACCTCCGGTAAGGGCCTGACTACATAATCATGCTTTTGTACTGCTACATACAGATTCTGCCGGGAAGCAAAGACTTGCTCTCCACTCCCCAGATAGGTATTGATATGGACCGGTTGGGTGGGTTTTTCCAAATCCAGAGCAGCCACCATCAAGTAGTTGGGACTGACGCAATCAGGGAAATAGCGAATGTTTTCCAATTTTTCAGCCACAAATTCTTCACCTTGAATGGAATCACGCCATCGGGGGGTAATATCCTTTTTCTGCTGTATATAATAATAGTCCAGATATTTGTTGGTCAAAAGGTAGAAGGATGATCCTATTTTGCGGGACGACAGGTAGCTGCCTTCCATTTCCAGTTCCCGTACTTTAGTCACCCGGCTTTTGTCATTAATATTATAAATAATGGCTCGGGTGGATTGGAACGAAAGGATAGGCGGATAGATACTCTTTCTAAGCACATTGTCGTTATAATTAGGTACTTCCCGGTCAGAGGTGCCTATTACGATTAAATTATCTGCATCCAGATATAAATCAACCGGTCTAAATCCGGCATCATCGAAGCGAATGGTTGCTGCCAGGTCCATACCATCAACAGGCTGAGCTTTAATTATGCATACCCGGTCCCGATTGACCTGGTATATATAGGTGCCATCGGTTTTTACCAGATCAGCTTCGTCAACCCCCTGCACCTGAACATTGGTGCCCGAATAATCAGTGCTTGGAGCCGGGGTTGCACCCACTGACTGTGGTGCTGCTGAATCCTCCATAGCCTCTTTATTCATGGTGCTTCGCAAGCCATATAAGACGTTCTGCCCTTGGGATTTCTCCAACAACTTCACTAAATTATCATAGGTACCAACCACAGGCAGCTCTGGCCGGGCAGATGCCTGCGGTGCTTTAGGATTATGCAGGTCATAAACTATTCCGCCGCATATCAGCAGAGCCACTAACAATAAAACGCCTGGTATTAAAACCCGAAAATTCCCCACCGGTAATCTCATCAGTAGTCCCCCTTAAGATTTTCTTTATCTTAATACGGAAATAATTACCGGTTGCTTGCACATTTTTCAAATTATGGCTCGATATCTTTTTACAATCCATATGTAATGTTGATATCGGCCAAGTTCTCCAGTACGTGCCTACTTATCTTGGCAGGTCAATAGCTAGCAAATAGGATTAGGTAAGCCAGCATTCCTGATCGATACAATCAATCCTCCTCTATAAATGCTGCCTGCACCACTGGCCCGAACACCATCTGAGCTACCTTTTGGCCCGGGAGGATTCGTACTGGTTTATCGGTTACGTTCAAAAGCATAATCTTTATCTCGCCACTATGCTCTCCGTCGATTGTAGCAGGTGCATTAGCGACAATAATGCCTTTGCCCGCCATCCCTGCCCGGCTCCTTATCTGGGCTTCATACCCGGACGGAATCATCATCGCAAACCCGGTCGCGAAACTCCTGACCTCATTGGGATAGAGAATTATCTCATCCTGATTAGCAATGCATATGTCGCACCCCACGGCCCCCCTGGTCTCGTACTCAGGTATATGAGCCCATGTAACTAGTTTCTTGAAATTAACTCCAATCTTCTCCAATACAGATACCCCCTTATTTTTACTGTTCCCAGAAATTATGCCCGGTATTTTTATAGCTTATTGTCTTAATTATAGCTCAATTTTAATATTTTAGCTTGTACCTGTTGCTTCACCTTTTGGCAGTCGACGATATTACTTGCCGCCCGGGCCATTATGCGCAAGTTGGATTGTATAAGAGCCGCGACTCCATTAGGTATCAATATTTCATATTCGGTTTCCTTCTTTACCCAGCTTAAGATACAATGGATTTATAAGCAGGGGCGGGGAGGATTTATTTTGGATTATTTGGGGCTTGTGATCGAGCCGATTATTGCAGTTGGAATCTTAATTCTTATAATCTTACAGTTAAAAAGCCAAAAGCAGATTAAGCAACTAAACTCTGGGTCGGAACGCTTGGTGCAGATAGAAAACAGGCTGGCCTTGCTGGAAAAAAACCAGGAGACCACCCTACAAATTATCCGTACAGATATGTCTGCCCTGCGTGGTGAATACGTTAACCAGTCCTTCCAGGGCAGAGAGGAACTAACTCACACCCTCAAATACTTCGGGGATTCACTGCTGGCCCGCATGAATGAAATAGCCCTTTTACAGAAAAATCAGCTGGCTATTTTTTCGGAACAATTGAACCACCTGATATCCAGCAACGAACTGAAACTTGATTATATGCGCCGGACTATCGAAGAAAAAATGAAGGAACTCCAGGATGATAATAATCAAAAACTGGAGCAGATGCGGCAGACAGTAGATGAAAAACTCCATGCCTCGCTGGAGAAGAGGCTGGGAGAGTCTTTTAAGCTGGTCAGTGACCGACTGGAAATGGTTCACAAAGGATTGGGGGAAATGCAGACCCTGGCTTCGGGAGTGGGCGATCTGAAAAAGGTGCTTACCAATGTTAAGACCCGCGGTATTTGGGGCGAAATTCAACTGGGTAACATTTTGGAACAGGTGTTAAGCCCGGAACAGTATGCCTGCAATGTCGCCACCCATAAAGGCAGCAACGAACGGGTGGAATTTGCTGTCAAACTACCCGGACAAAGCCAGAGCGAGAGTGAGGTCTGGCTGCCCATCGATGCAAAATTCCCCCAAGAGGATTATCTGCGCTTATTGGAAGCCAGTGAACAAGGTCTGCTGGAGCAAGTGGAGGAGGCCGGCAAGCAGCTGGAACGTCGGATAAAGTTGGAAGCCAGGTTGGTTCAGGAAAAGTATGTAGATCCACCTCACACTACCGATTTCGCGATTATCTTTCTCCCCACAGAAAGCCTCTATGCGGAAGTGGTTAGGAGACCGGGATTACTGTCTCTGCTGCAGACAAACTATCGGGTTATAATAACGGGCCCCAGTACTATGCTGGCCCTGCTGAACAGCCTATCGGTAGGTTTTAGAACCCTGGCCATCGAGAAACGCACCAGCGAAGTCTGGGAATTGCTGGGGGCAGTCAAGACTGAGTTTGGTAATTTTGGTGACATATTGGATAAAACTAAAAAGAAACTGGTAGAGGCCAGCAATAGTATCGATACCGCTTCCCGGAGATCGCGCAGTATCGAAAGAAAATTGCGAGCCGTGCAGGAACTACCGGCCGGTGAAAATCTAGGACTAGAGGAATAGGACTTCCAGCAGCAGGCGGTATAAAAGTTAGGTCTTAGGAAGCTGTTTTGGTTTGATCGCGGCCCGCTTGTTTGGCAGCGTACAAAGCACTATCGGCAGCTTGTACCAGCGATTCCACCGTGCTGGCATGATCAGGGTAAGTGGCCACCCCCATGGAAAGAGTCATCAACTGCTCACCGCTTTCATCCAACTTGACCACCATGTTTTTAGCCGCCTGGCGTATTAATTCGGCCCGAGCGAAAGCAATTTCCAGCGGAGCACCTGGTAAAACGAGGATGAATTCGTCTCCCCCATAGCGGCAGGCAATATCACCATTCCTAATATTTTCTTGGAACAACTGGCTCACCTGAAATAGAACCTGGTCTCCGCGCGTGTGTCCATAAAGGTCATTAATTCCTTTATAGTTGTCTACATCAACCATAATTATTGAGAGGGGGTCACCCGTCCTCTGGGCTTTGAACATCTCCAGTTTCATGGTTTCTGCCATATAACGGCGGTTATAAAGACCTGTTAAATGGTCGCGAATAGACTCCTGGCGAAGATTTTCTTTCATTTTTAAATTCGATAAAGCTAGTTTGATAGCATCTACAACAATCCGAGTCAACTGTATGTGATTATCATTCACATCATTACTCAAATAATGATAATGGAGCACCCCGAAAGGAATCCCTTCTATTATTAATGGGTGACAGACATAATTCCCGCCTTTTTCTTTCTCTATATGAGCACAGGTCGCTTCCAGGTCATCCCCGCTATGTCGATAAATCTCCCCCTTACATAGCCCCCAGCACTCATCATTGTTAAACGCCTTGCGGATTGAGAAAGCATCTCCCCAGGAGGCTGCAAGTTCCATAGCATTGTGTTCCGGGGAGAATATATATAATCCACCCCCAAGTTCGGGCAACTGGATTTGCATATACTTTTCTATTATAGGGTAGGCCTCTTCCAGCAGAGTACAGGTATGCAATAAAGCACTCATCTCATTCAAGTGCTTCATCTCACTATTATGGTAATCCAGTTCCCGATTGCGCCTGGACAGTTCGGTATTGGCCATCTCAAGCTGGGCCTGAGCCATTTTGCGTTTGGTAATATCCCTGACTATTATAGCATGTCCCCGGGTTTCTCCCTGGCGGTTGGTAAGCGGCGAAAACATCATATCCAGCCATTTGCTGCCCTGGGGCGTATTCTCCTGAAACTCCCACTGTCCGGCCGCAGCATTCATGATGTTAACCGCTATCCCGGAATTAGGTTGAAAGAGCGTTTCTAACTTGCACCCAATTATATCGCTCTTTCTGCCAAAATAATTGACTGCCGCAGTATTCATATCGACAATTCGTTCGCGGGTATCCACCACCAGTACCCCATCCCGCATTTTTTCTAAAACCACCGTGCTGGCTACCGGTATGATATCGAAGAAACGAAAATGGATCAAACTGAACATATAAACCAGCCCGGTGAAAATCATGCCGAATGGGCTCAGATCAAGATTAAGGGGGCTGTTCCCGGACAGATAGACTAATAATCCGCCCCATGGAACCAGCGAACCGAAGAACATAGCAGCATACTGTTGGTTGAGGGGAGCCTGTGTCTGCCGCCAACTTCGCAGTAGAATAATATTGCCCATGAGTATCAAAAGATTGAGATAACAGATGTTTATCCAGTACCAGGGACCTCTACTCATATTAAGTAAATTGAGACCATTCTGCACAACTATGTCCATGGAGCGATAAAAAAGGTGGTGATGGTTGTTGGTGTAAACCATGATATAAGTAATGATAGGGATAATAAAGAGGGCGGCCGCAGTAGTTTTATCAAAGAAGTGTTCTTTTTTGGTATATCTTACTACAAACAAGATCCAGAGGGCTGGAAGGGGTGCTATCCCAATGTACTCAATCTTTAACCAGAAAAACATAGCCGGTATGGTGGAGCTGTGGATTTCAAAATAATAACCTACCGAGTATATACATCCTACTACCATTAGAGCGATAAAGCTTTTGGCTCCGGCGTTAGAGCGAAAATGCCAAAAAACGAAACAGGCAATAAAAAAATAAACGATCCCTGACAACAACAAGGTAATTGTCCATGCCTCAATCTGCATAATTACACCCTTTTTATTATTCGTTACATAATCTACTCAACGATTATACCAGATAAAAACCAATTTGTTAATTTTTTTGGATATATTACCATAATCAGCGATATGTTGTATAAACCGTGTTGTGATAGTATTCGGCATGCAATTTTTAATTTAAAAGCAGTCTATCATTATCCAGCTCAGTGCCGCTGCGGCTGCCAAACTGTTTTATTAACGTTTCTACCGTCATCTCTCCTCTCTCCTGACCCCTTATATCCATGATGATTCTGCCTTCATGCATCATAATGGTACGGCTGCCATATTCCAAAGCGGCCTTCATATTGTGGGTCACCATTATGGTACATAAATGATGTTCTCCCACCATATCCCGAGTGAGCAAGAGAACTTTTTTAGCCATGCCCGGATCCAGAGCGGCGGTATGCTCATCCAACAGCAATAGCTGTGGTTCAGCCATGGTTGCCATCAGCAAGGTCAAGGCCTGACGCTGTCCACCAGAAAGAGTGCCTACCTTTTGCCTCATCCTATCTTCAAGCCCCAGGTCAAGCAGGGTCAATCGCTCTCTAAAAATTTGTAGGTCAGCTTTAGTGATTCCTCTCCTTAACCCCTGCGGTTTACCTTTGGCATAGGCTATAGCTAGGTTT
>JBAYYO010000039.1:0-11290 GCA_041672985.1 Syntrophomonas sp.
AAGTCCCTTGCCAATTAATGGCTGCTGTAGCCCCTTTGGAGCCGTCAGTTGGAACCAGGATTTTATTATGCAATGCTACACTCCCTTTCATTGCCAATTTGCCTTTATTATATGCTAATCTTTCCAAAAATCCCAGTCGGTTTTGTGAATAGTGGGGTCAATCCCGACTCCATCCACGAAGTGAAGTTAAATGAAGGATGTTAGGGTAAATCAATGAATTAATAGTAAAAATGAGCCTAATCACCACTATAGCTCTCAGCTAGTGTAGAAACCGAAAAAGGAAGGTTTAACATTTCTTGATGGAAGTACTATACTTGAGGAGAAGATAGAGATTGTAATTGAATTCACTTGAAGGCTATTTGCAGGTTACTCAACTATTTCACGGGTGGTTTTTTTAACCGACTATGTGAATATACTCACAATCATAACCGAGCTGGCCGTGAAAGTGGAATTCATACATATTGGAGGTGAAGAAGAGATGAATAATGAATGTAATGAAGTTTCCAATTGGAGCGATTCATATCTGGATGATATGGAATTGTTGCATGGGGCATTTAATCTTCACCCTGATTTGACCACTGAAGAGTTATGTGAAGAATGGAAAGAGTGTTTCAGAGCGGTTGGCAAAATAGCGGCAGAAGCGGTTAAAATGCAGAATAGCCTGAAATGGAGCGACTCCTATTTGGATATAATGGAAACCCTACATGGGGCGTTCAATTTGCATCCTGACTTAACGATTCAAGAATTATGTGAAGAATGGCAAAGGTGTTTCATGTCTGATGGTATATTACTAAATGAGATAGACCAGACAACCGGTGCCCGAAAATCACTTAAGCATGCATCCTGATTTTACTTCAGGAAATCATGGGTAGCAGCCTATTTTTAAACAGTCCATTGGCTCTAACATTTATGTGTAATCCCTACCTATAATATGTACCGTTGTTATTCCCCGGTTAGTTATTAACCGGGGGCTTTTTTTGCTGACTTGATAATACCCGCTTAAATAAAAATAGTTATAAGAACTTAAAAAGAAGACTAAAGTAATGATTTTATGTGATAATAAAGCATCATGTTAATTAATAGAATCTAGCAGACTATTGGTGTTATTAATGGGTCTATTCGGGAATTTGGTACATTACAGGCAAACATGTTATAATGTTTGCCTAGAAACTTACTTGCAAAAGGTTGCAGTATTCTAGTCAACCCTATTAATTTTGAAGACGGGCCTAAAAATCCATCAAGGGCACATCGATGAAGCTTCTGGTAGTGGCTTTCGACGCCCAGTTGGGGGTCGTTGCTGGGAGTTAAGGGTGCTGGGGCAATCCGCAATGGCATGCGGGCATGACCCCACATCCATGGAGGCTCATGCTTGCCTGCGAAGGCAAGTATGGGAAAACCTGCATTCCGGATAAAACTGGGTGTAGTGTAGCCTGCCTTGAGTGGCTGCGGCGGATGAGCATCTCAGGATGGTAATGCTTTGGCCGAAGCATTTTCATCTGCTTTGAAATTGCGGCTGCAAAAGAGGCTAGAAATTGATGTGGGTTGTTGAGGAAAACTCCTAGACTGTGTGCGCTATGGCATGGTTTATCAAGGATTAAAGTGTGTACTTAGTGGTAATCCAACAAACGTGTTCGGCGACGACATGTAGCAGGCGTAAAGGGAAACCGCCCATCTGGCAACAAATGGGAGACCTGCGGGGAAAACCTGCTGGACCTATGTCACAACGTTTACTCGATAAACTACCTTTTGCTTTATTTGTTATTGGGGATGGTACTGCGGTTGACGGGCTACATTAAAAAAAGCAATATTATTTCCGGGTTAATCGTGGCTTTTTTCACTTTCTTTATTGCTCTTACGGTCAGCATTGGCACAGAAGCACTGGTTAAGGCGGTACAGAATGTATGGGTAGCTATTGTTTTACTGGTAATAATAATTGCTTTAGGTATATTTTTTGATATTATTGGAACCGCTGCTGCGGCTGTATCTTTGCCGCCTTTTAATGCCAGGGCGGCAAAAAAAGTATTTGGAGCCTATCAAGCGGTTAAAATTGCGAAGAATGCCAGTGCAGTAGCTAATTACTGCAATGATGTCATAGGAGATATAGCTGGTACACTGAGTGGAGCCGTGGGTGCCGGTATAGTGATCAGGTTGGAACAAACATCTTCACTGCCTGATACAGTTTTAATCGGGGCAGTCATGACCAGCTTTATCGCCGCTCTCACAGTAGGGGGGAAATCTTTGGGTAAAAACATAGCTATTGCCCGGGCTAATAATATAATTTTCCGGGTGGCAGTGGTACTTGGATGGTGGGAGAACCTGACCGGCCTGGAATTATTTAAGGACAGAAGGTGACTTCTTGGAAAGGGTATTAAATCAGATAAACTTACCCCAGGATTTAAAGCGGCTTTCTCTTGCCGAAATGAATGAATTAGCTGCTGATATAAGGGGAGTTTTAATTGACAGCGTGGCTGCCTGCGGAGGGCATCTGGCTGCCAATCTGGGTGTAGTTGAACTTACGATTGCTTTGCATTATGTTTTCGATACTCCCCATGACAAAATAATTTGGGATGTAGGGCATCAAAGTTATACCCATAAAATTATAACCGGTCGCAAGGACCGGATGCACAGCCTCAGGCAATTTGGTGGTATTAGTGGTTTCCCCAAACATGAGGAATCGGATTATGATGCATTTAATACCGGACATAGCAGTACCTCTATCTCGGCTGCCCTAGGCATGGCATTGGCCCGGGATATTCAAAATCAAAAATTTTCAGTAGTTGCAGTTACCGGGGATGGGGCCATGACCGGTGGAATGACTTATGAGGCTCTGAATCATGCCGGTAATGAAGCGACTGATATGATTGTTATACTGAACGACAATGAAATGTCCATATCTAAAAATGTGGGGGCCATGTCCTGCTATTTAAATCGCCTGCGTACAGACCCCTCCTATACTCGCACCAAAGAGGAAGTTGAGAATGTGTTAACCAAAATTCCCGGTATAGGTCCAAATATAGCCAGGGCTGCGGGCCGATTGAAGGACACCGTTAAATATCTGATGGTTCCGGGAATATGGTTTGAGGAGTTAGGTTTCACATATATTGGCCCTGTTAATGGTCATAACCTTGAAGAGCTTATCCCTATGCTCAATAATGCCCGTAAGATGAAGGGGCCGATATTAATACATACAATTACTGAAAAAGGCCGTGGTTATGAACCTGCCCGCCAGAATCCCGCTATATTTCATGGGGTCGGGCCGTTTGACATAAAGACAGGCAAGCAATTTAAGAAAAAGTTGAAGACCTATACCGAGATATTCGGAGAATATATGGTGGATATAGCTGCTCAGGATAAACGGGTGGTAGCTATTACTGCTGCCATGGCTACTGGTACTGGATTAGATGAGTTTTCCCGGCTTTATCCCGAGCGGTTTTTCGATGTAGGTATTTGTGAACAACATGCGGTCACTTTGGCGGCAGGTATGGCCAGAGCAGGTCTAAAACCGGTGGTGAGCATATATTCTACATTTTTACAACGAGCCTATGATCAAATTATTCATGATGTAGCCCTGCAGAATCTTCCGGTGGTTTTTGCTATTGATAGAGCAGGGTTAGTAGGCGAAGATGGGCCGACTCACCATGGTGTTTTCGACCTCTCTTACTTGCGTCATATACCTAACCTGACCATAATGGCTCCGAGCAACGAAGATGAATTATTGAATATGATGCATACAGCCATGTCGTTAAATACACCTGTAGCGGTAAGATACCCGCGCGGGGCAGGTGAAGGGGTCAAGATTTTAGCTGAACGGCACATTATTCCTCCAGGTCAGCCGGAAGTCTTAAGCACAGGCGGGGAACTCGCTATTTTAGCGGTGGGGCGGGCGGTTGGCATAGGCAAAGAGGTGGCTCAATTGCTGGAAGCTAAAGGGATAGGGGTGGAGTTAGTCAATGCCCGCTTTGTAAAACCGATAGATGTAGGATTTATGAGCGAACTGGGGCATAGATTCAGCCGTATTCTGACTTTGGAAGACAATGCTGTTACGGGTGGATTTGGTACTGCACTACTGGAGTTGTTTTCTGAGCAAAACGTAAAATGCGATCTGCTCCCCATCGGTATTCCCGATGAATTCATCGAACAGGGACGGGTTGACATTCTATTTGAATTGTTAAACATGGAACCGGAGTCGATCATAGAACGTATATTAAGCAGGTGGCCTGATATTGGCAACCACCTGCCACTGGAGTTGCGCAAAATTGTCCAAAGTTAGATTGGATTCGCTGCTTTATGCCCGGGGCCTGGTTGATAGCCGGGAAAAGGCACGGGCGATGATAATTGCAGGAGAAGTAAGAGTTAACGGAGTCCCGGTGGATAAACCCGGAACCAGGGTTGATGAAACTTCGGATTTTCATATTGAGCCCCGCAGACAGAAGTATGTAAGCCGGGGAGGATTCAAACTGGAAGGTGCTATTCGTGATTTTGATATAGACTTTCGGGGAAAAGTTGTATTGGATGTAGGGGCATCTACCGGTGGTTATACCGATTGTGCCTTACAGAACGGGGCAGCCAAAGTTTTTGCGCTGGATGTTGGCTATGGTCAATTGGACTGGGGGCTTCGCAACGACGCGCGGGTAAAAGTGATCGAGAGAACCAATATTCGCTATTTTACCCCGGAGAAGTTGGGAGAACTGGTCGATATTATTACCATGGATGTTTCGTTTATCTCCACCAGGTTAATTTATCCCGTACTAAATAATATGCTCAAAGAACGAGGAGAGGTTGTAAGCCTCATTAAACCTCAGTTTGAAGCGGGCAAAGACAAAGTGGGCAAAAAAGGGGTAGTGAAGGATTCCGCCGTTCACCAGGATGTATTGCGCCATTGCATAGAGGTTGCTCGAGAAGCGGGCTTGGATTGTGTGGGAATTAGCTATTCTCCTATCAAGGGGCCTAAGGGAAATATTGAGTATTTTATCCATTTAAAAAAGCAGATGCAACCTTTGGAACAGTTGGATAAAACGGTGGAGGATATAGTTCTAAAGGCGCACAGCAATCTGGAGGGTAAAGCTAAGTGAAGATCTTACTGGTCAACAATAAACGCATCGAGAGTACCATGCGCATGGCAGAAAAAGCAGCGGCCCATTTACGCTCGGTCGGAATTGAGGTGCTAATAGACAGCAGCAGCGCTGACATTACCAGCGAAGAATTCGATTCCATTATTGTGCTGGGCGGCGACGGTACTCTGATAAGGAGCGCCCGTCAATATGTGCATAAAAATGTGCCGGTATTGGGTGTGAATATGGGAACGCTTGGATTTCTCAGTAATATCCAGGCTGATGAGTTGGAAAAATATCTGGATCGTTTCATCAGACATGATTATAGCATAGAAGAGAGAATGATGCTGGAAGCAGGCATATATCAGAATGGGATTCTTTTAAACAGGATATATAGTTTAAATGAAGTGAGTATAAAATCAATAAGTTCCCGCGTTATTACAGTCGATGTAAAAATAAACGGACAGAAGCACGGTATTTATCGGGGCGATGGTATCATTATAGCCACCCCCAGCGGTTCTACTGCTTATTCACTGTCATGCGGAGGACCAGTATGCGATCCTGCCTTGGAACTATTTATCATGACCCCTATTACCTCCTATTTATTGAACAAGAGACCCCTGGTCATTGCAGCTGAAAAGGAAATTGAGGTAATCCCGCTTGATTGTGAGGAAACCTTGATCTCTATCGACGGACAGGTTAAAATCGATTTCAAGGAAAGTTTCGTTATAAGAATTAAAAAGGCTGATTATAAGCTGAAGTTAATAAATATGCAGCCTCGTTATTTCTTTGAGACTATGATGAAACGTCTGCGGCGCAGCGATGAAGAGCTATGTTAATCATAGCTTCAGAAACAGATGGACCGGATACTATTTCTGTAAAGGGGGAAGGCAATGAAATCTCGAAGACATTTTGCCATAAGGGAAATACTGATTAGCGAGCGTATCAGCACCCAGGAAGAACTCTGCGAAGCATTGAGAAGCAGAGGGTATAAGGTTACCCAGGCCACCGTATCCCGGGATATTAAAGAGCTAAGTCTGGTAAAAATCCCTGATGAAAATGGATACCGCTATGCCTGGCCTGGTGCTCACCTGCCCAAGAATTCATATGTCAGGATGAAGCGTGTTTTTCGAGATTCGGTAATAACCTTAGACTCCAGTGAGAACATCATTGTGATCAAGACTCTTCCTGGGGCAGCGCAATCCATTGGCTCATTAATAGACTCCCTGGAGAATCCTCATATACTCGGAACGGTAGCCGGGGACGATACCATATTCTTAGTTGTAAAGACAAAAGAGTTACTAGTGCAAGTCATGGAGTACTTCCGAAAACTGGTAACTGACTAGCTTCCATGGCCGGGAGAGGTTGGGCATTCAAGATTGTTAAGCGCCGTATTTCTATGAATTAACTCAGGGGTGTTTCAATGAAGAAGACCGGATGGAAAGGTAGATTAATAACAAGAAGCAGATTCATTATGAACCTGCTTCTTGTACTTTTCAAGCAGGAAAGTTTAAAATGATGATGGAGGAGTTTATCGAAGTAATGAACGTATTTTGCTGCTTCGATAAAAAAATGCTATGTTACAGGAGATATATATAAACAATTTTGTGTTAATTGACGAGCTGCGTATGCAATTCTCAACGGGTATAAATATATTGAGCGGTGAAACTGGAGCGGGCAAATCCATTATTATTGACGCCCTGGGTCTACTCATGGGGGATCGGATAAACAATGATTTAATAAGGGATGAAAGTCGCCAGGCGATCGTAGAAGGGGTTTTTGATGTGAGCAACAATACTGATGCTCGCATTTTTTTATCGGAACAGGGACTGGCGGCGAATGAGGACGATATGGATACTATCATTTTAAGCCGCGAAATCAATCCGGGCGGGAAATCTACAGGAAGGATCAATGGACGCAATGTGACCATATCGACTTTGAAGACATTGAGCACCTATCTGGTTGATATGCATCTGCAGAATGACCGCCAGAACATACTGCGGCCTGTGAATTATATTGGCTATGTAGATAGCTTTACGGAGGAGAGTGGAGAACTCTTGGAACAACTGGCGGCGCTCTTTTCCTTGTTCATGGCCAAGAAAAAGCAGTTGGAGGATTCCAGACTCCACAGACAGAATCGGATGCAGCGCCTTGATTTCTTGGATTACCAGATCAAGGAGATAGAGGGGAGTGGGTTAAGCGAGGGCGAAGAAGAGGAAATGCTGCAGTTGCGAGAGAGGATAAAAAATGCCGGCAAACTACTGGAAGGCAGCAGTCGGATTATGGAACAGCTATATAATTCGGAACAATCAGCCAGCGCTTGTGACCAGATTGCCGCCGCTCTGGATGTGGCAACTGATCTTAAGAGTGACCAGTTTTTTGCCGGGCTTACAGAACCTTTGGAAAATGCCTACTACTCTTTGCAGGATTTGTCAAGCGCCATATCTGAGTTCAGGGGAGAGCTAGAATTCGAACCGGGACATCTGGAGGAAGTCGAGAATCGTCTCTATCTTATTAAAAAGCTAAAAAGCAAATACGGGGACAAAATAACGGATATACTAGACTATCTTGAACATGCTCGTTCGGAACGAAAAGAACTACAGGAGACTGAAGAACGACAGAATGAAATACAAATTGAGATAGAGAAGCTGCAGTCCCAATATATGTGTTTGGCGGCTGAAATTAGCCGAAAACGTAATCTGGCGGCCTTGCTTCTGCAGCAAAAGGTTCAGGCTGAATTGCTCGAGTTGAATATGCCCAACATAAATTTCGAGGTGGCGTTGGAGAGAAAGAGTGTTCCTGGTATTAACGGGATGGATGACATAAAGTTTCTCTTTTCACCCAATCCCGGTGAAGAAATGAAACCGGTGACACGCATCGCATCGGGGGGAGAAATATCCCGTTTTATCCTGGCATTAAAGACAGCCCTGGCCGATGTATATCGCATTCCCACCCTGATATTCGATGAGATCGATGTAGGTCTGGGAGGTTCAGCCTTAAACTCGGTAGCCCGGAAACTGGCTGAACTATCACGCAGCCACCAGCTTATATTGGTGACCCACTCTCCCCAGGTAGCCAGTTATGGAGTTAGAAATTTCTTAATTGAAAAGCAGGTATATGCTGACAAAACCTATACTCGAGTCAAAAGTTTGAATGACGATGAAAAGGTCATAGAGATTGCCCGTATGTTGGATGGAGAGCATTATTCACCGTTGACCGTGGAGCATGCTCGAGAAATGATAGCGATGGCAAGAAAATACAACCGGGGAGTGTCGTAAGTCCTGGGCAACTATATTTTATATGGACTCATGCCTTTATTTTCACTCTGATGATGGTGGGGATAGTTACTTTACCCATGGAAATTAAATATTTTGGTAGAAAAGCGGCAGTGATGAGAAACTTACTGGCGTTTTTCTTCTCTTTTACAGTAGCTTTCGTGATAGCTCTTCCGAATGTCAGTATATTGTGGCTTGCTCAAGGAGACAATATACTGTACTAATTCTCGGGAGGGAACAATTTGCGAAAATTTCGCCCGTTTATAGGAATACTCTTATCTATTCTATTTATGGCCCTGTGTCTGAATCCGCAGGTTAAAACAATATTGCTCCTGCCAACCAGCCAGAAAATGGTGGTGGGTGAAGCCAGCCTGATAAATATCAACCTTCCGAGCAGGCTGCAAGAAAAAATACAAATGACGGTCAGTGGTCCGTCACATGATGTTTTTGCTTCCCAGGAAGATTCCGCAGTTACGGTTACCCGACACACTTCTGGCTATGAGATTATGGCTTTAAAACCGGGGAAGGCAGACGTCAAACTTAATATTTGGGGTTATATACCCATAAAATCAATCCAAATCGAAGCTGTTCCGCCGCGCAGAGTAGTAGTAGGCGGGCATTCCATCGGCGTTTTTTTACAATCCCAGGGCATAATGGTGGTGGGTTTTGCGCCTATAATGGAATCCAATGGAGAAAAGCTGTACCCTGGTCGTGATCAGGGTATTGAGATCGGTGATTTGATACTTAAAGCAGATGGTCAGTCGGTGGCCACGGAAACCGATCTAGCGAGAATTATCGATGCCCAAGGGGCAAACAGCCTGCAGTTTACCATCAAGCGAAGAGGTAAGGAAATGCTCATCCCCATTACCCCGGTCCACTGTCAGGAAACAGACCGCTTTAGAATTGGGCTTTTTGTACGTGACGGGGTCGTGGGGGTGGGAACTTTAACATTTTGGGATCCACATAGCAGTCAGTATGCAGCCCTGGGACATATTATTATAGATGCCGATACCAAACAGGGAATCAGCGTACTTAAAGGACGGGTAGTGAGCGCATCCATTCAGACCGTTAAGCCGGGGCGGCCAGGCTGGCCGGGCGAGAAGATCGGGGTATTTAATGATAAAGGTATTATAACCGGAAACATCACCAAGAATTCAACCTGTGGAATATTTGGGCAGATGGAGAAGGAGCCTTACAACCCTTACTATCTGTATAGCATGGAAGTTGCCTATGCCCATCAGGTAAAGAAAGGTAGAGCGCAAATATTGACCGTTGTCAATGGAGAAGATATTGAGAAATTCGATATAGAGATAGAAAAGATTTATTCCCCCCGACAGAATGGGAAAGACATGGTTATCCGCGTTACCGACCCTCGCCTGATAAGTCTGACCGGCGGTATAATCCAGGGAATGAGCGGAAGTCCCATTATCCAGGATAACCATCTGGTAGGAGCAGTGACTCATGTTTTTTTGAATGATCCTCAAACGGGGTATGGTATTTTTATGGATAATATTCTGTCGGAAATGCCTGCCGCGGGTTCAGATGAAAAGAAAGTTTCGACATTTTCCACGGGGACGAAATACCCAATAATTGCCTGCTGGTTGAAGGAGACTGGCTAAAATATTTTTATGGCTGCATGGGCTGATATGTATTAAGTTGTATCATTGTGACAATGCATGCAAGATAATAGAATAATTTATTGTAACCAAAAAGCAGGTAAATATTACCCTATAGTCGAAAAGCGTTAATATAATTACATTGTACGCATTTTTAATAGGATGAGGGGGGTATAATCTTAATGATTGGGGAAAACGATAAAATTAAAGTTCTGGTAGCGGATGACAATCGAGAATTTTGCAGCATCTTAAATGATTACTTTACTAATGAACCTGATTTTGAAATTATTGATGTTTGCGCTAATGGTGTCGAGGTTCTTGATGTGCTGGGGAAGAAAGAAGTCGAGGTCTTAATACTTGATTTAATCATGCCCTATATGGACGGGATAGGTGTTTTAGAAAAGATGGCCGATTTGAATCTGGAGCCTCGGCCTAAAATTATTATCCTGACCGCTTTTGGACAAGAGAATATCACGCAAAAGGCCGAAAAGTTAGGTGCTGATTACTACATATTGAAGCCTTTTAATCTGCAGAGCCTGGGTGACCGTGTTAGACAGGTTGCGCGAGATATTAAACCCGCCCTTGAAAAGCGCGGTTCAGCTTCTGTTGTCATGCCAGGGGCGGTCTCGAAAAATCTTGAACTTGAAGTCACCCGGGTTATACATGAAATAGGCGTACCAGCCCATGTTAAAGGTTATCAATACCTGCGGGCAGCAATCATGTTGGTAACCGAAGAGATCAATTACCTGGGGGCCGTCACCAAGGAACTATACCCCACTATTGCGAAGAAATATGATACTACCCCCAGCCGGGTTGAGCGGGCAATTCGCCATGCTATTGAACTTGCCTGGGATCGGGGGGATATTGACCGGATCAATAAATTCTTCGGTTATACTATAAACGGTGAGAAAGGTAAGCCCACCAATTCAGAATTTATCGCTATTATAGCTGACAAATTAAGATTAGCCAGCAAGGTAGGCTAAAGTCCGATATTAAGTAATCAGTGATTAAGAACAATGAAATTCATGCCAAGCGGTAGTTTCTACTAACTAATCTTTTAATAATGAGCCAGGCAATACCTTTTATTTATTGGTTGTCAAAAACTAATAAATAAAAGGTATTTTTTTGTGTGCGACGCTGGAAAGTCATTGACACTCATATTCTACAAATGTAGAATAAGGGCAAGAAGAAACAAATACATCTGCGGGCAGATAAGAAAGGCAGTTTCTGTATGTCAAAAAATATTGAACGGGCCATTATAATAATAATGGTATGTGGGTTGATACTTACAGGGGTAGACCCAATAAGCATATTAAGAACTGACAATGGGCCAGGTTCAGCACCAACG
>JBAYYO010000040.1:0-10997 GCA_041672985.1 Syntrophomonas sp.
TGAAAGAGATTCTAAAAGAAGCAAATGATTATGAGAGCAAACCCGATGAATTGCTTTATATTATTAAGCAGGCTAAAAGCAGCTTGATGAATCCCGAGACTTATTATAATAATCTGGGTATACCGGTGTCTGCCAAGGAAAGGTATCATAAGATTCACCGCATCTACAACGCACGCTTGAAAGAGTTTAATGCCCTTGATTTTGAAGACTTAATTGTATTGTGTATCAGGTTATTCAAGGAGTACCCTGATATTTTGGAGAAATATCAGAAGCGGTTTCGCTATATCATGGTGGATGAGTATCAGGATACCAATTATGCCCAGTATCTGTGGGCTAATATGTTAGCTGCCCGGCATCGCAATATTTTTGTGGTGGGCGATCCCGACCAGTCTATATATAGCTGGAGAGGTGCTGAACCGGCTAATGTAAAAAAATTCCTCAAAGACTATCCGGATACACATCTGGTAAAACTGGAAAAGAACTATCGTTCCAGTAAACAGATTATCGCCGCTGCCAATGCCATAATTAAAAATAATTGTGATCGCGAAGAAAAGACGCTCCAGACTGACAATCCCGAAGGGAAAAAAATCATGTATTTTTGTGCGGGTGATAGTTTTCAGGAAGCCCAGTTTGTAGCCAATACTATTGCTGATTTGGTGGATAGGGATGGCCGCCGCTATAGTGACTGCGCTATTTTCTATCGTACCCATGCTCAGTCGCGCATTATTGAAGAGGCTCTCCTGCGCAAATATATTGCCTATCGCATCATTGGAGCACGCAAATTCTATGAACGTAAAGAGATTCGAGATATTGTGGCTTATCTTAAATTGGTATGTAACAAGAATGATCGTTTGAGTTTCCGCAGGATTATTAATATCCCCCGCCGGGGCATTGGGGAGAAGACTATAGAAAAACTTGAAGAATTTGCCGGCCGGGATGGATTACCGATCATGGAAGCGCTGCCCGATGCCTCTGAAATCAATGGCATCAGTAAAAAGATGGCTACTATGCTCGAGAATTTCTATGGAATGATTACCTACTTCGGCAACCTCAACGAATCTGGCGTACCCGTTCGGGAAATACTGGATCAGGTTATGGATATGACCGGGTATATGGAGGATTTGAAGAAAAATAATGTGGCCGAATCACAGACCCGCATCGAGAATTTAGAGGAACTGCGCTCTCTGGCGGTGGAATTTGAAAAAGAGGGAATTGAGAGCCTGGAAGATTTTCTAGCCCGGATAGCGCTGGTTCAGGATACGGATGAACTTGATAATGATGATACCGTTGTAATGATGACTTATCATGGGGCCAAAGGCCTGGAATTTCCAGCGGTATTTATGACGGGGATGGAAGAAGGTGTATTTCCTTCCTATCGTACTGAAACATTAGAGGGTATGGAAGAAGAACGGCGGCTATGTTATGTGGGGATTACACGAGCTCAGGAAAGACTTTATCTTACTAATGCCGTTTCCCGTTTGTTATACGGTTATGAAAGAAATAATCCTCCCTCGCGTTTTATTCAAGAAATACCGGTTGAATTAATGGACACGCCGCGCGAAAGAAAACGGGTGGGTGGCAAGTTGTTTGAAGGTGATACGGTGATTCATAAGAAGTTTGGAGTCGGGATCGTCTTGAAGCTAAATGAGGATGAGATTGCCATCGTTGATTTTGAAAGGGCTGGAACCCGCATGCTGCGTTTAGATATGGCTCCTTTGGAGAAGATAGTATAAAGAAGCAAGCAGGGGACAATAGCGTTGTTCCTTTATCTGATTTCTAAGGAGGCATATGTTTGATTGACGTCAAAGCTCATATAGATGAATTGCGGGATATTATCCGCAAGCATGAGTACCAATATTATGTGCTGGACGATCCCCTGATTACGGATATGGAATTCGACCGCCTGATGCAAGAATTAATCCACCTGGAAACGGAATACCCGGAATTAGTAAGTCCTGATTCGCCCACCCAGAGGGTGGGAGGTGATGTACGGGACGGATTAGTTGCAGTTGTACATCGCACTCCGCTGCTGAGCCTCGACAATGCCTTTTCCTTCTCTGATCTGGATTCTTTTGATCGGCGCCTGAGGAAGACAAATGGGGTTTCCTATATGGCCGAGCTGAAAATAGATGGAGTATCGATTGCCCTCATTTATGAAAACGGCACTCTGATTAGTGCTGCTACGCGTGGTGACGGCCTTCTGGGCGAGGATGTAACGCCTAATGTACGAACTGTAAAAAACATTCCCCTTAAATTACGTACTCCCTTGCCCCGTTTGGAAGTCCGAGGCGAAATATTTATGCCCAAAAGTGAGTTTGTAAGGTTAAACCAGGAGCGGGAAGAAAGAGGGGAAAGGGTTTTTGCCAACCCCCGCAACGCTACGGCGGGCTCGCTGCGGCAGATCAATCCAAGTATAACCGCAAGCCGAGCTCTGGCTGGGTTTATATATGATATTATCTTTGTGGAAGGACACGAAGTGAATAGCCAGGTGGAAGCCCTGGGATTTTTAACCAAACAGGGCATTCCGGTTAACCAGGCAGCCAAAGTCTGCGCCAGTATAGATGAAGTTTTTGCCTACTGCCAGAAGTTTGAGGAAGAGCGTCATAGTCTGCCTTATGAAATCGATGGGGTGGTCATCAAGCTAAATGATTTCGAACTTCGTAAGGAAATGGGTCAGACTGCCAAAAGTCCCCGCTGGGCTATAGCTTATAAATTCCTGGCCGAAGAAAAGGAAACCAGGCTAAAAGGCTGCGAGCTTAATGTGGGCCGGACGGGAATTATTGCGCCCACCGCCTTGCTCGAACCAGTCTCACTGGCTGGTACTACAGTGAGTCGGGCCAGCCTCCATAATTTCGATCTGGTCCAGGAAAAGGATATTCGGGTCGGGGATACGGTTTTGGTGCACAAGGCAGGAGATATTATCCCGGAGATTATAAAACCGCTGGTTGATAAAAGAAATGGCAGCGAAGAGTTGATCCTGCCCCCCGCTAATTGTCCCAGCTGTGGAAGTTTGGCCGTCCGGGCCGAGGGGGAGGTCGCCTATCGTTGTGAGAACGTAAACTGCCCGGCAAGATTAAAGGAGAGCCTGGTGTTTTTTGCCTCCCGTGACGCCATGGACATCGATGGGATGGGACCGGCGCTGATAGAGCAACTTGTGGCGCGTGGTGTGGTCAGCAACATTGCAGATTTGTACAGCCTGGATGAAGAAAAGGTGGCCGGATTGGAGCGGATGGGAGCCAAATCGGCGGCGAATCTAATCAGGGCCATTGAAAACAGCAAAGCCAGGCCTTTGTATCGCTTAATAACGGCTTTGGGTATCAGGCATATCGGATTGAAGAGTGCGCGCATTCTGGCCGATGTTATGAAGCACATAGATGATTTTAAAAATGCATCCTCCGCCGAGCTCACCCTTATTCCGGAGATTGGGCCCAAAATGGCCGAAAGCCTGGTCAGCTTTTTTGCGGAGCCGCATAATCAGGAGATGCTGGCGCGCTTGGAGGCCGCCGGGGTAAACATGAGGGAAGAGAAGCGGAACGCCGGAGAAGGGAAACTGAATGGCAAAACCTTTGTTCTCACTGGTACCATGGAAGCCATGAGCCGCAGTGAAGCTGGCGAAAAAATCATGGCCCTGGGTGGCAAAACCAGCTCCAGTGTAAGTAAAAACACCGATTATGTGGTCGTGGGTGCAGACCCGGGCAGCAAATATGACAAAGCCCTCCAACTGGGAGTAACGGTTTTAAATGAAGAAGAATTTCTCAATCTTATCGAATAGGAAACACACCTCGGCAGTCAGTAAGGCCCCTAATAATTGTTTGTCTGAGTATGACTTTTCTTCTTGTAAAGCCAGAATAATGCCAGGAATGATCCCACTGGCGCTTCCGTTCAGTGCCGCTACTATCTTACCCATAGCGGCATTTATCCCGAGACGACATTTTAATATAATCCATAAATGATGTCACTGCAAAAAGTCCTTTTCGGTCTCGAAAGTGGTAGATTATACCCTGTTTCCACCATAATATTTCGCAGGGAGGGTTAAAAGGGCTCATTTCCCCCTCCGTGTGGAGCTGAAAATCAGATAGCGTGACTTTTTGCAGTGACATCATAAATACATAATAGTGTAAAATTACCTGGATTTGCACCCTCGAGACGGTCTCTGCCGATTGTATACATAAATATTGTATACTTGACATCTTTAGCGAGCTTAGGGGTCATCATGCTTGTCAGGATATTAGCGATAGAATAAAATAGATAGAGTCAACAAGCCATCTCCATATTTTTAAGGAGATGGCTTCGACATTATGCTGGGAGGACACAGTCTTGACAGGAACCATAATCAATGCTGCGGCCATAATTGTGGCCGGGCTGATCGGATTAGTTTTTCGCAAGGGGATACCGGCTAATATTAGCCGTACCATGCAGGACGGGTTGGGACTGCTTATTTTGGCCATAGGAATTCAATTTGCTTTCAAGGCAGAGAGTCTGGCCGTGGTAGGTGTATGTCTGGCCCTGGGAGCGGTTTGGGGGGAATGGCAGCGTTGGGAAGGAAGACTGGAAAACCTGGGCGGCAAACTGGAGAAAATTTTCGGGGGTGGTGACAACCAGTTTGTAAAAGGGTTTGTTTCTGCCACCCTGCTATTTTGTGTAGGGGCGATGGCAATTGTGGGGTCTTTACAGGATGGATTAACCCACAACTACGAAATTCTGTTGGTCAAATCTATGCTGGACGGAATATTCGCCATGATATTTGCCGCCAGTATGGGGGTGGGTGTACTTTTCTCGGCCCTGCCGGTTCTTATTTATCAGGGTGCTATTAGTCTGGGAGCTGGTTTCATCAAACCTTTGCTCACGGATCCAATGTTAAATAATATCACTGCTCTGGGGGGGGTATTAATTGCGGGGATTGGTTTCAATGCCATGGGTATTACCCGCATCAAGGTAGCCAATCTGCTGCCCGGTCTTTTCCTGGTTCCGGTAGTAATGGCCGTTATTAAATATCTGCCCTGGTGAGGGGTTCTAACTCATAGTTTAGAGTATCGTTTATTAGTCAAGAACCATCCCGACTTGCATTGAGTCAAGAACCATCCTGACTGGCGTTATCCCAAAAATATTAGTTGAACAGATCCCTTTTTGGTATAATATTGAACGTACATGTTTACAAAGACAAGGAGGTAGCGATATGGCCTTAACTGAAAAGGAAGTAGAGCATGTAGCTCTGTTGGCTCGATTCAATTTAAGCGCAGATGAGAAAAGGATATTTGCCGAACAACTTAGTTCTATTCTAACTTACGTTGATACTCTGAACATAATCCCTACAGACGATGTGGAACCGCTGACTTATATTTTGCCGGTTCATAATGTTTTCCGGGCGGATGAAGTAAAGCCTGGTATGCCTCGCGAAGAGATTCTGGCTAATGCTCCTCTCGCCGAAGAGGGTCAATATAAAGTTCCCAAAATAATGTAGAGGGGGTAATAGGCAGTGGAGTTATATGAACTCACCGTTCATGAATTGCAGAAGTGGCTGGCTGGTCGAGAAATATCATCGGAAGAAATCGTAAAATCGATTTTTACCCGCATAAATGCGGTTGACGATAGGGTCAAGTCGTTTATTACTCTCACGGAAGAACTGGCGCTGCAAAAGGCTAAAAAGGTTGATGATATCGGTAAATATGAGGGTATTGCCGGGATTCCGTTAGGGTTAAAAGATATCTTCTGCACCCGGGGGGTCAAGACCACCTGTGGATCAAAAATACTGGCAGATTTTGTACCCGCTTACGAATCTACCGCTTCCCGCCGATTGGATGAGGCGCAGGGAATTCTGGTTGGTAAGTTGAATATGGATGAATTTGCGATGGGCTCCTCGACTGAAAATTCAGCATTTTTTGCCACCCATAATCCGTGGGATTTGGCCAGGGTCGCGGGAGGGTCATCGGGTGGTTCAGCTGCAGCAGTAGCTGCGGATGAAGTGCCGTTTAGCCTGGGGACGGATTCGGGCGGTTCCATAAGGCAGCCGGCTTCTTTTTGTGGGGTGGTAGGTATGAAACCAACCTATGGCAGAGTGTCACGCTGGGGTGTAGTTGCTTATGCTTCGTCACTGGACCAAGTCGGAGTGGTCAGCAAAGATGTACGCGACAATGCCCTGATTATGAATATTATTGCGGGGCATGACCCGTTGGATTCTACCAGTGCGGTTGAAGAAGTGCCTGATTTCACAACTGTTCTAGATGGTAATGTGAAAGGGCTGCGCATTGGTTATCCAAAGGAGTATTTCAGACAGGGAGTCGATGCAGCCATAATAGATGCGATAAAAGCTGCCCTGTTGAAGTATGAGGAAATGGGGGCGATTGTAGAGGAAGTCTCTCTGCCCCACAGCGAGTACGCCTTGCCGGCTTATTACCTGATAGCTCCGGCCGAAGCCAGTGCCAATATGGCTCGGTTTGACGGCGTACGGTATGGATACCGAGATTTTTCTGCCGAGAATGTCGCCGATATGTTTTGCCAAAGTCGAGATAAGGGTTTCGGCGACGAAGTGAAAAGGCGCATTATGTTGGGGACCTATGCTCTCAGTTCAGGTTATTATGATGCTTACTATCTGAAGGCTTTGAAGGTAAGAAGATTGATTGCCGATGATTTCACCAGGGTGTTTCAAGATTACGACATTATCGTGGCACCGACTACCCCGACGACCGCCTTTAAAATAGGTGAACAGTTTGATGATCCGTTAACCTTGTATATGAATGATATTCTGACCGTGCCGGTGAATATGGCCGGGTTACCGGGTATGTCTATACCGTGCGGATTTGATCAGGGCATGCCCATTGGAATGCAGCTGATTGGGAAGGCCTTCGATGAAGCAACTTTGTATAAAGCAGCTTATGCGTTTGAGCAGAATACCGGTTTTCATACCGTGAAACCAACTCTGGGGGTGAAATAATTGAGTAAGGATTATCAAATCGTTATCGGCCTGGAGGTACACACTGAGTTGAAAACCCAAACTAAAATATTTTGTTCATGTTCCACCGCTTTCGGGGCCGAACCCAATACTCAGACTTGTCCGGTTTGTGCAGGTTTTCCAGGCGTATTGCCGGTATTGAATGAGAAGGTGGTCGAATTGGCCATTAAAACTGGATTGGCTCTGCATTGCGAGATTCCTGAAACATGCAGGTTTGATCGTAAGAATTATTTTTATCCCGATTCACCCAAGGCCTACCAGATATCACAATTTGATTTGCCGGTATGTTCAAAAGGTTATCTGGATATAGATGTCAACGGGCAGAAAAACGGATTGGCATAACCAGGGCGCATATGGAGGAAGATGCTGGTAAACTGGTGCATCAGGGCGATATTACCACCACGCCTTTTTCCCTGGTTGATTTAAATCGTTGTGGGGTACCGCTTTTAGAGATCGTGTCGGAACCGGATATGCGCTCATCCCAAGAGGCACGCGTTTATCTGGAGAAATTACGTGCTATATTACTTTTTGCAGGAGTTTCAGACTGCAAGATGCAGGAAGGTTCCCTGCGCTGTGATGCGAACGTATCAGTTCGGCCGGTTGGGCAAGTGGAGTTTGGAACCCGGGTGGAGATTAAAAACTTGAATTCCTTCCGGGCTTTGGAAAGAGCCATCGAATATGAAGCCAAAAGGCACATGGAAGCGATTGAGGATGGTGAAGAAATATTCCAGGAAACTCGGACCTGGGATGAAGAAAAGCAGCAAACCCGTTCGATGCGATCTAAAGAAGAGGCGAATGATTATCGGTATTTTCCGGAACCGGATTTGCCTCCCCTGAAAATAAGCCGGGAATGGGTGGAAGCAATCCGGGCTGTCATGCCAGAAATGCCGGAACAGGCCCAAAAGCGGCTGGTAGAGACTTATGGCTTGCCAGAATATGATGCGGAAATTCTGACCCTAACGCCCGACAGTCTGGCTTTTTTCGACCAATGCCGGCAGGAATATCCAGACGCCAAAACAGTATCAAACTGGATGATGGGGGAATTCAGCCGTCTCTTGAACCAAAATAACCAGGAGATTGCCGAAAGTAAACTGCAGGCCTCCCATCTGGCCCAAATGTTAAAGGCCATAGATGATGGCAGCATCAGCGGCAAGATGGCTAAGACTGTTTTCGAGGAGATGTTTGCCAGCGGTAAAAGCCCTCAGGTCATAATCAAGGAAAAAGGGTTGGTACAGATCTCGGACGAAGGAACGTTGTTGCCGCTTATTGAGGATATAATTAAGGCAAACCCCGGGGTGGTCGATGATTACAAAAATGGCAAAAAAAAGGCGTTCGGCTTTTTCGTCGGACAGATTATGAAAGCGACTAAAGGGCAGGCTAATCCGGCCCTGGTCAATAAACTTATCAAAGACAAACTGGGCAGCATATAATAGATAGATGTCTTGATAAATCAAGCAAAAATTTACAATTTATAATTTGGTGCAAAGCGCCAAGGGGGGTAGATATATGACTTGGACACTTATGAACAAGGATTGGTTTGATGAACCTGATGCTAAAATTTACGTAGTAGATACTACGCTGAGAGATGGAGAACAAACCGCCGGGGTAGTTTTTTCTAATGACGAGAAAGTTAGAATTGCCCGCTATCTTGATGCTATGGGCATTGATCAGATTGAGGCGGGTATACCGGTAATGGGTGGCTTTGAGAAGGATTGCATCAAAGAGATCGTCAGGATGGGGCTGAAAGCTAGCATTATGGCCTGGAACCGGGCGGTTATAACGGATATCAAGGAGTCAATTGAATGTGGTGTCGATGCGGTGGCGATTTCTATTAGTACATCTGATATTCATATTGAGCACAAGCTGCAGACTACGCGTGAGGATGTTTTAAAGAGGATGTCTGATGCGGTCAAATTTGCCAAGGATTCGGGACTATACGTATCAGTCAACGCCGAGGATGCATCGAGATCCGATATAGATTATTTAACTGAGTTTGCCCTGATTGCTAAACATGGTGGTGCCGACCGACTGCGTTTTTGCGATACGGTAGGGACATTGGATCCTTTAACCACCTTTAGATATATAAAAACCCTGCATGATTCGGTAGGGTTGGATATAGAAATGCACACGCATAATGATTTCGGCATGGCCACCGCCAACTCCCTGGCCGGAATATATGCTGGTGCCAATCACGTGGGGGTGACCGTAAACGGTTTGGGGGAAAGAGCTGGCAACGCATGCCTGCAGGAAGTGATTATGGGCATGAAACATCTGATGAAAATTGATGTTAATTATAACACTACCCTCTTCCGGGAGGTGGCTCAGTATGTGGCCGAGGCTTCAGGCCGGGTCCTGGGTCTCAACAAACCGATTGTAGGGTCCAACATATTTGCCCACGAGTCTGGAATACATGGCGATGGGGTATTGAAGAACCCGCTTACTTATGAAGCTTTCCTGCCTGAAGAAGTAGGGTTGCAAAGGCAAATGGTAATTGGAAAACATTCTGGTTCAGCTTCCATAAAGGCTAAATTCTTCGAATACGGGCTTGATCTCCAAGCTGGAGATGCCCGGGAAATATTAGCACGCTGTAGACAGATGTCAATTGATAAGAAACGATCTTTATTTGATAAGGAAATTGTTTGTATTTACGAAGATTTATTGAAAGAGAGGGAGAAAAGTTGAGTAAGACCATAGCTGAAAAGGTTTTATCTGCTAAAAGCGGCCAGGATGCCAAGGCTAATGATATAGTGGTAGCTGATCTGGATTTTGTTATGGGTCAGGATGGCACTTCTGGATTGGCTATCCAGGCATTTGAGGCCATGCAGGCTGAACAGGTTTTTGATCCGGCCCGCATCGCTATGGTCATCGATCATAGCGCACCCAGTCCTCTGGCTGGAGTGTCAGCACTACATCAGCAGATGAGGGTTTTTGCCGATGAACAGAAGATTAATTTCTATGATATTGGGGATGGGGTTTGCCATCAACTGATGCCCGAACAGGGACATGTTGTTCCCGGTGATCTGGTGATAGGAGCTGACTCGCATACCTGTACCTATGGAGCCATAAACGTGTTTTCAACCGGTGTCGGTTCTACTGACCTGGCTGCTGGTTTGGTTTCTGGTAAATTGTGGTTTAAGGTACCGGAAACCTTTAAGTTCATTCTCAATGGAAAACTGCCGGTCGGAGTATATTCCAAAGACCTCATTCTATATTTGATTGGTGATGTCACCGCAGATGGTGCCACCTATATGGCGGCAGAATATGGGGGCGAGGCCATAGATGCTCTTTCAGTCGAAGCGCGCTTTACTATAAGTAATATGGCCATTGAGATGGGGGCCAAGTGTGGGCTGATGGAAGCCGATCAGAAGACTATTGACTGGGTAATTGCCCACAGTAAGAAGCCCTTTACCCCGGTCAAGGCCGATTCGGATGCGGTATATGCGCGGGTCAAGGAATACGATGTTTCGAAACTGGAACCCCAGGTAGCCAAACCTCATACCGTAGATAATGTGTCGCCTATCAGTGAGGTGGCCGGAATTCCTATCCAGCAGGGGGTAATTGGCACCTGTACCAATGGACGAATTGAGGATTTGCGCATTGCCGCAACTATTTTAAAAGGCAGAAAAATTGATAAACACACCCGCTTGATAGTAGCCCCCTCCTCGCGTCAGGTGATGATACAAGCTATGCGGGAAGGGCTTATTGAGGTTTTCGTGGAATCAGGCGCGGCTGTAGTTACGCCCGGATGTGGACCCTGTGTGGGAACGCATAATGGTGTGCCTTCGGATGGAGAAAATGTGATTTCCACCGCCAACCGCAATTTCAAAGGACGCATGGGTAATCCGACTGCTTTCATATATTTAGGTTCGCCTGCTACAGTAGCTGCGTCGGTATTATATGGAAAAATTACCGATCCACGCGAGTTTATTAGATAAAGGAGGTATGAAGCGGCTATACTTTAAAGCATAATATGATATAATAGTATATAGTAAAAAACTATTGGAGGCAAAATATATGAAGCTATATACTATGAAAGATGTAATGGAGA
>JBAYYO010000041.1:0-10727 GCA_041672985.1 Syntrophomonas sp.
TTCTATATGCCTATTTATGGTTTGGCGCAGGGAGCCATGCCCATAATAGGATTTGCTTATGGAGCCGGAAACTATGAACGGGTCAAGGAGACGATAATCAAAGCTGCGGTGGGCTCATTAATTTTTGTATTTATAGGCTGGTTCGTCATGCAGTTTCATCCCCTCTGGTTAATGGAACGTTTTACCGGGGATAATGAGCTTATTGCCGCCGGGGTTACTTGTATGCGCCTGGCTACCGTATGGCTGCCCTTCATGGGGCCTATTATCATTCTAGGCAGCGTGCTCCAGGCCGCAGGCAGGGGAATGACTGCCATGTGGTTATCTCTTATACGTCAGCTGGGATTTTTCCTGCCAGCCGTGCTTATCCTCCCTCGATACTGGGAATTGAATGGGGTATGGCTGGCATTTTCCGTCTCAGAATTTCTATCTGGATTCCTGGCCTTGCTTTTCTTTGCCAAGCTCTGGCAAAGCCTGCAGACTAGAAAAAGCTACACCACTTTTATGGTTTTCAAAAGGGGTAATTTATTCCGCAGAATAGGAATCTGGCTTAAGTGGTAATCCTGAAGAACGAGCAGGGTTCAATAGGTGGGGGGAGACGGCCTTGAGATAGATGGCCTTGTTGTTAGCTATCCCAACCGGTGAGGCAATAGTGGCCGGAATCCAGCACCGGCTCAGGTGGCAGTGTATATTATCTATCCCGGTTGGCGGGCCAATAGGGTATAATAGAATCAGAGATTAGCATGACAATTAAGATCATTTTCACTAATATTTTGCAGCCTGGGATAAAGAGTGGAATTCTCAAATAAAATCGGAAATGCCCGTAAAAGGAGCCATATGATGCCCGAAAGTATTGTTTATTATTTGTGGGGACAAGAAAGCTATCTAATCGACCGGAAGATTAAAGACATTATTGCTGGAGTCAGGGAAGCAACTGGTGAGGAGCCGGAAGTAGTTCCTGTAGATGCTGATGAAATGGCTGCCCTTGAATTGGGACAGACCCTGGAATTCAGCCCCCTGTTTGCCTTAAGCCGGGTCGTAATTATTAAAAATCCGGGTTGGTTGGCCAAATCGGGCCGTAAAATGAGGAAAACAGAAGAGAGTCTACAGGTTTTACAGGACTATTTCCAGCATGATAACCACGGCCAGGTACTAATTGTGACATCATTTGAACATAATGCTTCTAATCCGGTTACTAAACTCCTGAGCAAAAAGGCACAGGTAATGAATATAAAGCCGCTTAACTCCAAGGATTTGGAGAAATGGTGTAAGGTTGAACTGGAGCACCGCAATGTGCGGATTGCGCCGGCCGCCCTGAACCGGATAGTAAATAGCGGTCAGGATATGTATTATCTGGAAAATATGTTTGAGAAACTGTCATTAATGGGTACAACGGAAGTGTTATCGGCCAATCAAGTAGAAGAACATCTTGACAGCAAGCAGGAGATCAGAGTTTTCAAACTAACCGATGCCTTATTGAACCGGAATCTTAAGGCATCCCTGGCCGCCTTCTACCAACTGCAGGAACAGGGTGAACACCATCTGCTGCTACTACATATGATAACCCAGCAGTTTCTAACCTTGAGCAAGGTAAAATTTTATCAGGAAGCGGGATATTCAAGCAGTAAGATAGCCCAAGTGATGGCCCAGAAGGATTTCATCATTAAAAAAATGATAGATAAATCGTCCCATTTCAGTGCAGCTGAGATCCGTACCATATTCAATAAACTATTGGCTGCGGATACCAGCTTTAAGAGTGAGGGCAAAGACCCCCGGATTATAATGGAATCTCTTTTGGTGGAGTTGTGTAATATTAAATAACCCAGACTAATGATAACATCGTTGCGTTATTTCAAAAAGCCCGTTCAATCAGTATATCTTACTTAGTACATTGATTGAACGGGCTTTTTTCATGTCTTGATCCTTATTGGGCTAAACTATTGAATTTCTTGGTCAGACTGGATTTTTTCCGGGCTGCGGTATTTTTATGCATTACGCCCTTGGATACGCTTTTATCTATCAGGGAGGTTACCTGTAACAATTGTTCCCTGGTTGCATCCAGATTATCAGCAGTTAAAGAAGCTTCATAATTCTTAATGTTGGTCTTCAGACTGCTTTTATAAGATTTATTGCTTATTCTGCTTTTCTCAGCATTCCTGGCTCTTTTGGCTGGAGTCTTACCCTTTGCCACACTTTCACCTCCTTGGAAATTTAAAGCTAACAGACATACTATATCATTATGAAATATAAATTGCAATGCCGAGCATAGCTTTTTTTCCCGGAGGTAAACTATTAAAAATAATTGAAGTCTTGTCCCTATTTTGGTTCTAATTGAAACTGCATTGCAATAATATTTATCAGCAATGGGGACGAGGTGATGAAAGATGAGAAGCCGTAATTTCTTCGCATTTCTAAAAGGGATTTTGTTTATTCAGATATTTTTAATAATAATAATAGCTGGTTTGAGCTTGGATATTAATCGCAAATATATGGAAGGCATGAAGTTCCTTAGTTTGGAGCGGGTTTTTCTGCCTTTTTCGGGAATGCAGATTACTGAAAGGCAGGCGGAGTTGTTATTACAGGAAAATAATGTGCTTCTGACCGGGGTTAAGAATATACCCAATAAGTTCCTGGAAGACGAATATAACGCTGCTACCATACCAGAGGATCTAATTGGGTCACATATACAAGCCCTAGCTTTCACAGAGCGAGGAGGCGATCAGACCGTGATTGATCCCGAGGCAGATGTCATGCCGACAGATAGAGGTACAGAGGATATGGAGGAGATAAATCAGTCTGCTCCATTGGATAGCCAAACCCTGGCCCGGTTTCAGAAGAGTAAGGTTTTCCTGTATTGTACCCATAGTGCGGAAACCTATATACCGAACAGCGGTCAGGCTCGTCTGGATGGGAAAAGAGGGCTTGTCAATCAGGTGTCTGCCACGCTGGAAAACTCATTAAACACAGCCGGGTTACCGACCCAATTCATAGATACCATACATGATTACCCCGATTACAATAAAAGCTATACAAATTCACGTGCGACAGTGAGTAAAATTGTCGGTGCTAATAAGAATATTTTGGGGCTCTTTGACATTCACCGCGATAGCATTCCAGGTGAGGGTAAGGCATCAACTGTAAAGATAAACGGGAACCAATGTGCCCGTATTCTTATTGTAGTAGGTACTAATGAGCGCAAACCCCATCCCAACTGGCAGCAGAATTATAATTTTGCGGAAAGGATTTACCGGCAGGGTGAGAAGATGTATCCGGGGCTTATAAAAGGGGTTATGACCAAATCAGGAACCTACCATCAAGAATTTCACCCCCGGGCCTTGCTTTTAGAATTCGGCACCGATCATAACACCCTGGATGAGGTTACCCAATCAGCTAAACTTTTTTCGGAAATATTAATTGAGGTTGCAAAGGAGGGTAAATAATTTCAATGCGCAGACTGTACCGGACTTTACTGGTGCTGACAATATTAGTGTTGGTGATTCTGGGACTTAACATCAGCACCCAGGGTATGAATAGTTTAACTTTGAGCAATCAGAAGCCCGTATTGGGCTTCGAGACCGATGCTGAAGAAGTTAATATCATTACTCTGGGGGAGAGCCGCAGCTATAATAAACAGCAAGTTATGAGGAATATAATCAGCACCGGTCAACGGGTACAGATTTACACCCATTGCGGTGGTGAATACGTGGTGCGTAAAGTTAGAGTTATAAAAGAATGGTTATTATTACTGATTTAAGCCTGCCCTTCATCCTGATCTGAAACCTGGTCGGGAGTTTTTTCTTTAGGGCGGGTCATGGTATGGAAAACCACTATCGTGAATAATATGGTGGCGCCGGTCAGCTTTAGAAGGGATCCCATATTAGGGTTGGTCTGGTTTAAAAACATGCCTACATAATAAATGACAAGTCCTGATCCTACCAGTCCCTGTAGAATTCGGCTATTTTTGAAGCTGGTCCAATGAAGCATTAAATAGTAGACCAGCAGTAATGCCGGAATGAGTATAGCTATTACGGTATTCATCAATTCTCTCTGCCTCCTTTTTTTATCCCTATTATATAATAGCAAAAGAACTGCCCAATGAGAAACGATATTAAGAGAGCCCTGCCTAGATTGAAGACCATGCCGTTGATGAGGTATAATGAAGGGCGGCCATTTCGCTAACTTAAACAGGAATAATTTTGGAGGGCTTAACTTGAGGGATAGAATAAGGAACTTTAGCATTATTGCACATATAGATCACGGCAAATCCACTCTGGCGGACAGGATGCTGCAGATTACCGGTGCTTTAAGCGCCCGGGAAATGCGGGAACAATTTTTGGACAAGATGGATTTGGAACGAGAGAAAGGTATAACTATCAAGCTGCAGCCCGTTCGTCTTAATTATACCGCCCGCGATGGCAACGACTACATCCTAAATCTTATTGATACTCCGGGGCATGTAGATTTTTCCTACGAGGTTTCACGTAGTCTGGCGGCTTGCGAAGGAGCTCTGCTGGTGGTTGACGCTTCCCAGGGTATTGAAGCCCAAACCCTGGCTAATGTCTATATGGCCATGGATTTGAACCTGGAGATCATTGGGGTAGTTAATAAGATAGACTTGCCTGGTGCGGAACCCGAAAGCGTCAAGCAGGAGATGGAGGATGTACTGGGTCTGGATAAACAAGAAATCATTCCTATTTCTGCCAAGTTGGGCACCGGTATAGAAGACGTGTTGGAAGCTATTATAACCAAAATACCAGCGCCTCGGGGCGACGAAGATGCTGAACTCAGAGCTTTAATATTTGATTCCTATTTTGATGCTTATAAAGGCGCCATTTCTTATATACGGGTGGATTCTGGAGAATTGCGGAAAGGTGACTTAATTCGCATGATGTCCACCGGCAAAGATTTTGAAGTCATTGAAATTGGGGTCTTGTCACCTTTTATGACAACGGTGGACAGTCTTAAAGCGGGTGAGGTAGGTTACCTGGCAGCGGCTATAAAAAATGTGGCCGACACCAAGGTGGGTGATACGATTACCGGAGTTGCCCGCCCGGCGGCTAAGCCTCTGGAGGGCTATCAAGAGGTTAAGCCGGTTGTGTATTGCGGGCTATACCCGTTGGAAAATAATGATTTTGAAAAACTCCGCGATGCCCTGGAAAAGTTGAAACTTAATGATTCATCTTTGGTTTATGAACCAGAAGCCTCTGATGCACTGGGATTGGGATTCCGATGTGGCTTTCTGGGACTCTTGCATCTGGAAATTGTCAGGGAGAGATTAGAGAGGGAATATGATCTAACCCTTATGGCGACCGCGCCCAGCGTAATATACCGATTACTGCTCACTGATAATAGCGAAACGTATGTGCGCAATCCCAGCCATTGGCCTGATCCCCAACGAATTGATAAGGTTATGGAGCCTTATGTAAAGGCCTCTATCATGGTTCCCAATGATTACGTGGGTACGGTTATGGAGCTCTGTCAGGAAAAACGGGGGAAGTTTGTAAATATGGAGTACCTTACTACCCACCGGGTAATGATCAGTTATATTCTGCCCCTGGCTGAAATCCTGGTCGATTTTTTCGATGGTCTAAAATCAAGAACCAAGGGGTATGCATCCCTGGACTATGATCTGCGCGGCTATGAAGTATCCGATTTGGTAAAGATGGATATTATGTTAAATGGTGAGCCTGTGGATGCCTTAAGCACCATCTCACATAAGGATAAAGCATATTACCGGGGCAGAATTCTGGTGGAAAGACTGCGAAAAATCATTCCCCGCCAACTGTATGAAGTGGCTATCCAGGCCTCCATTGGCAATCGGATTATTGCCCGGGAGAGCGTGAAGGCCATGCGTAAGGATGTACTGGCCAAATGCTACGGTGGTGATATCACTCGTAAAAAGAAACTACTGGAAAAGCAAAAAGAGGGTAAAAAACGCATGAAACAGATAGGACGGATTGAAATACCCCGCGATGCGTTCATGTCCGTAATGGAGATAGATGTTGATAAGTAATTCAGAGCCTATGGGTATCTATATTCATATACCATTCTGCCTGCATAAATGTTATTATTGCGATTTTTATTCACTGCCATGGGCGGACCAGGATACATTAGAGCAATACACCCGCAGCGTAATAAACGAATTACAGCTGCGCCAGGTAGAATCCAACCGCCCTTTTGCGAGTATTTACCTGGGGGGCGGCACACCCAGTCTGCTAAGTCCTGGACAAGTAGAAAGAATTTTAGAGGCGGTTTACAAATATTATCGGCCCTATGATGAACCCGAGATTTCCATGGAAGTGAACCCGGCCACCGTGAACCTGCAGGGTATGCGGGATTTGCGCAGAGCGGGAGTCAACCGCCTGTCCATAGGGGTGCAAAGCTTTTCAGACATAGAACTCAATACACTGGGGCGTATACACAGCGGGCGCGAAGCTTCAGTAATTCTGGGTAATGTCCATAAGGCTGGCTTTGATAACTTCAATATTGATTTAATTTATGGATTGCCGGGTCAGACCCTATCAACCTGGCAAGCGAATCTTAGCCAGGCCGTGGATTTTGATCCTGAACATATTTCAGCCTACCTATTACAACTTGAACCATCAACTCCCATGGCTCGTAAAATACGGGAGGGAACCCTGAGTCTATTGGATGATGAGTTGGAATCCGACCTGTATTATTTCACCCTGGAATTTCTGCAAGAAAAGAATTATGGACATTATGAAATATCGAACTTTGCCATAATGAACCGGCAATGCCGACATAATATGCTTTACTGGCGGGGCTGTAACTATCTGGGCATTGGAGCGGGAGCGGTAAGCTTTGATGGCAGGCAGCGCACCCTCAATCAACCCCCATTGGAAAAATATATTGAAGATTTATTAACTTCCCGCCCGCCGGCCAGAAAAATACTGGAATCCATGGATTCTCGTCAGAAGGTAGTTGATGCTATCATAATGGGGTTGCGATTAACCGCCGGCATTAATATAGAGGAGTTTAAACAGCGTTTTGAAATAGATATACTTAAGGAGCATGGAAAAACAATAAGCAACTGTCAGATGCAGGGATTATTAGAACGGGTTAAGGATAGTATTTATCTCACAAAAAAGGCTTATTTCCTATCTAATCAGGTATTTAGCCAATTTATCAGCTAATACTATGGCTTGACAATGGTGGCCCCAGATGCTATTTTTTAAGAAACCACTATTAGCACTCGAGACAGGAGAGTGCTAACAAGGTAGGTGATAATTATGTCATTGGATGAAAGACAAAGGCGGATACTGGAGTCAATCATAAAAGACTACGTTGCGACTGCTGAACCGGTAGGATCCCGGGCTGTAGTTAAAAAGCATGCCTTGAAGATAAGTGCGGCCACGGTGAGAAATGAAATGGCGGATTTGGAGGATATGGGATATCTGGAGCAGCCCCACACTTCAGCCGGACGCATACCTTCCGAGAAAGGGTTTCGTTTTTACGTTGACTACATGATGGAAAATGAAAATCCCAGCGATGAGGCAATTGATTTTTTACATCAGGTATTGAAAGACAGGATAGAGGAATGGAATGATGTAATGCAGGGAGTGGGTCACTTCCTATCCCAGGTTACCAATTACGCTTCTTTTATTATAGTGCCTTCGGTAAAACTCAGCCAGTTTCACAACCTGCAACTAATTCCTATTCAGGAGGGGCAGGCACTGGTTCTGGTGGTAACTGATATTGGTATTATAATGCATCGTAAAATTTCCATTCCCCGGTCTATACAACCGGATGATTTAATGTTGATCGGCGATCTGTTTAACCGGGCCTTACGCGGTAAGAAGATGACTGAGCTGCAGCGCAGCGATCTAATGATATTGCGTGATGAGCTAAAGAGTCGCCGTCAGGTCATTGACAAGGCTATGGAAGCCATTGACAGCCTTCTGGATAACTCTCAGGAGGATAAAGTCGTAATCAGAGGAGCCCTTAATATTATTAATGAACCAGAATTTAAAGATCTGGATAAGCTAAAACGAATCCTGACTATACTGGAAGAAGACGGTCAGCTTAAAGATATCCTGCCTGAGCAGATCAGTGAAGAAGTGGATATTCGTATTGGCAAAGAGAATCACGCGGAGGGCATCCAGGAACTGAGTCTGGTTTTTGCGGGTTATAAAACTGCGGGTGAGATGGGGAAAATAGGTGTTATTGGCCCGGTGCGTATGGAGTACTGGAAGGCTGCCGGAACAGTAGAGTCAGTACGCAAGGCTATTGATGAGCTTCTTCAGAACCGTAAATTTAAATAACCTCGATTTAATAAAGGTTATTGAGATATAGACAAGGAGTCAGTTATGCCTGAAAAAAGAATCCTTAATAGTGAAGTAGACGAGAAACTGCAGGCTCTCCAGAGCAATGCCAATGCTGCTCGGATTATTTCTCAAGCCATCGAGGGCACCATCGGCCCTAAAGGACTGGATATTATGATGGTAGATGGCCTTGGGGATGTGGTTATTAGCAACGATGGGGTTACTATCTTAAAACTTATGGCTGCAAATCATCCCGCCGCTGGTATGATAATAAACGCGGCTCGGGCTCAACAGACAGAGGTTGGGGATGGTACTACAACCGCCACTATTTTAGCCGGGGCACTGGTTTCCGAAGGTGCCAGCCAGGTTATCAAAGGGGTTCCGGTCACCCGGGTCATTCAGGGCATAAAGCTAGGGGTAGATCGCAGTTTAGAGCTGATGGCAAAAAAAAGCCGGCCGATTAGCGCGATAGATGATCCGGTACTTTTTAGCGTAGCCTCTATAGCAGGGCGGGGTCAAGGAGATATAGCCGCATTAATAATCGACGGTGCTCGAATTATCGGCCGGGAAAAAATGCTTGACCCGGATTATAGATTTGCTGATGCGGTGGTTGCGAAAGAGGCCGCCGCCAGTCAGGTATTTATGGGTACGTTGATTAACAGGGATCCCCTTAACCATGAGATGCCCCACTATCTGAAAGATGTGCGGATATTGGTGGTTGATGACGCCCTGGCCCCGGAGGAAATTGATAGTGAAGCAAGAAGTACCGAGGCTGGTTTCCAATATTATCTGCAGAATAAGAAACAATACGAAGCCAATTTAAGAAAGATTTGCGCAATGGGTGTGAATTTGGTACTTGTCGATCGGAGCATTGATGATCTAGGAGAACAAATCTTTACGGAAGCTGGAGTGATAGCAATCCACAGGGTATCACGACGGGAATTGGAAAAGGTCTGCCTGCATACGGGCGCCCGCAAGATTAAAAGGAGTGGGCTGAATCGCCCCGAAGAGCAGTTAGGCGGTTATTTAGGGCATGCTGCCCGGGTGCAGGTTAATGATAAACTGGGTCATACATGCTTGTTTGAGGGAACTGGCGAGGCTCAGGCCACAGTACTTATTGGGGCAGCCACTGAGGAAGTAGTGGATGAGAAAGAACGCATAGCCCGCGATGCTGCTGCGGCGGTACAGGCGGCTCTGCAACAGGGGGTTGTTCCAGGCGGGGGGGCCATAGAGATTTGGATGGCCAAACAATTGGAAGGGTTGGCCCGGGACTTAAAAGGAATGACTTCTTACGGTGTTTTGGTGGTCAAGGAATCATTGCTGCGTCCTTTTGCTTGCATTGCCGCTAATGCAGGTTTCAATCCGCTGGAGAAAATGGGAGATGTGATAGCCGAGCAGAATCAAACAGGCCTGGATAGTATTACCATTGAGTGTGATACGGGCAATTTAATCGACGCTTTTGTGGAGGGAATAGTTGATCCGACTCTGGTAAAAGCCCATGCGATTAAAACGGCTGGAGAAGTGGCGGTAGCCATTTTAAGAATTAATACTATTATCAAAATGAAGGATGGGGAATCTTATACCCAGGAGACTTTGGATAAGAGGTGAAGGAAGGAATGGAAAAAAATTTGCAAGACCAGATTGATAAAAGTCCTCCGGCAGGAGATGAGTCTATTGAGTATGGTGCTGATGCAGTAGAGAAAAGTTTAGAGGAAAAACTAACGGAGGAATTACTTAAGCAACAAGAGGAGACTCAGAAAAACTATGACAACTATCTGCGTGCTCTGGCAGAAGTGGAAAATATCAAAAAACGCAGTGCCCGAGATCGGGAGGAATACTTAAAATTTGCCAATATGGCTTTGGTTAAAAAACTGTTGCCGATTATTGATGATTTACAGCGCGCCATAGAGATGGCACGTACAGCACGGGATGTGGAAGCAATGAACAAGGGGGTTGAGATTATTGTCACCAGCCTGAAGGAGTTGCTTAAGAGCGAAGGCGTGGAGGCTATTGAAAGCATAGGGAAGGCTTTTGATCCACAATTTCATGAGGCTTTAACCGTAGAGCCAAGTGATGAACATCCCGAAAATACTGTTATTGAACAATTTCAAACCGGGTATGTCATGCATGAAAGGGTTATCAGACCCAGTTTGGTTAAGGTAAGCTCATAATTATTTGGAGGTGTTTTTGAATGGGAAAAGTTGTAGGTATAGACCTGGGAACTACTAACTCAGTTATTGCTGTTATGGAAGGTGGAGAAGCCGTTGTTATAACCAATATAGAAGGAGAAAGGGTTACGCCTTCGGTAGTGGGATTTTCCAAAACGGGTGAACGCCTGGTAGGCAGGGTAGCCAAGAGGCAATCAACTACCAATCCGGAGAGAAGCATTGCATCAATAAAGAGAAAAATGGGTACAGATTATAAGGTTAGCATAGATGGTAAGAAATA
>JBAYYO010000042.1:0-10564 GCA_041672985.1 Syntrophomonas sp.
GGCAGGCTGAAAACTTGGCGATGAATCATTTCCGAGATCGGATATGCGCCGGCACCTATCTTCAATTCCGCATAGGCCGGCTGCAGATGGGGCGGGACCGGGTAATGAATCATGGCTCCGATACCACGGTCGGCTAAATGCTGCAATACCGCATCCCGTCGCGTACTGCGGACAGCGAAAATATGCCAGACCGGCTCCGCCCATTCAGGAACAACCGGCAGAGTATAATAATCCGGGTCAAGATACTGTAGATATCGCTCGGCCAAACTTCTCCGCCGCTCATTCCAATCATCCAGTTTACCCAGCTTGACCCGCAGGAAAGCCGCCTGCAATTCATCCAGCCGTGAATTGTAGCCTTTAATTTCGTTGTGATATTTTATCCGTGAACCATAATTACGCAAAGCTTTAATCTTCTTAACCAAATCCCGATCACTGGTAACGACCGCTCCGCCGTCCCCAAACGCTCCCAGGTTCTTACCGGGATAAAAGCTGAAACCGGCCGCATCTCCTAGGCTGCCCGCCCGCCGGCCTTTGAATAAAGCCCCGTGCCCCTGGGCTCCATCCTCAATCACCTTCAATTCATAGCGGGCGGCGATAGCATTGACCTCATCCATGGCGGCCGTCTGCCCATAGAGATGCACCGGCATGATAGCTTTGGTACGAGAAGTTATAGCCGCTTCAATCCGGGCCGGGTCAATATTATAAGTGTCTTCCACCGGTTCGACCGCTACGGGCCGAGCTCCGCACTGACTGACCGCCAACCAGGTGGCGATATAGGTATTAGCCGGGACTATCACCTCATCCCCGGGTCCAATCCCATAGGCCCGCAGGATAAGATGCAAGGCCTCCAGCCCGTTGCCTACCCCCACACAGTAACTGGCTCCGCAATAAGCCGCAAATTCCGATTCGAATGCTTCCAACTCCGCGCCCAGGATATACCAGCCGGAGTCCATAACCCTCTGGTAGGCTGCGTCCAGTTCATCTTTAATTTCTATATAACCCGCTTTCAGGTCCAGGAAAGCCACATTATTACCCATGTATTTCACCTCTATTCGAGAAATTCATGCAGCAACATTAATCCATACCCGGGGCACATGTTTAATACCCGGAGGGCGCTATAGATGCTCTATATGACTGGCACTATATTGTAAATCGATTTTTTACATTCTTGTTGGCGGGTTCGGTCGTAACTATTTTCCCATCCGGTGGGCGGGCAGCAAAATATCTTAACCTCGCCCTTTAATAATAAATCTGCTCAGGACAAACGTAACCGGCAGACTGACCAGGATGACCACCAGCGGCGCTAGCCATTCGCTGAACCCCAACATATCGATACAGAGATAGAGAACAGATATGCCCAGAAGATATTGAACGATATAAACCACCGGATACTTAAGGAACTTGGCCAGGGAAACAGGCTGCTTAAAAACCAACTGGCTGTTCAGATAATAAGAGATAAAGATGCCGAATACATAAGCCAGGCTGTAGGACAGTTTATAAGGCATCAGGAGCAGCAACAACACATACAGGGCATAAGTAAGCAGGGTGTTAGCCGCCCCGCACAGCAAAAAAGCAGCGAATTCCTTGCTATTGGCCTTAGTAAACTTCATGGATGACATATTCCGGCCGCTGGTTGACTTCGTCGAAGATACGCCAGAGATATTCGCCGATAATCCCCAGCATGATAATAATGAGCCCCAGCAGAAAAGCCACCAGGGTGGCAATAGTCGTAAATCCTGGCACAATCACATGATTAACACTGGCATTAATCACCAGCACTATCCCGTATACAAAGCTCAGCAGGGCGACCACAAACCCGGTCAAGGAAATCATCCGAATCGGCACTACCGAAAAACCCAAAATAGAATCCAGCAGATAGGTGAACTTCTTGCTGAAAGTCCAGCGTGATTTGCCGTGCACCCTTTCCTGACGCCGGTAATAAATAACCTCTGGTTCAAAGCCCAGCCAGTAGGCAAATAGGCTGATGTTGATGTTCTTCCCGCTCTGCTGCAGATAAGGCAGCATCAATTTATCCATCAAGGCCAGGTCGAAACCGCCCGATGGATAGTCTTTGGTCACCGCCAAACGCAGAAGGCTGTAGTACATCCGCGCGAACACTTTACTGAGGAAAGGGTCCTGGCGTGACTCACGCACACAAATGACAAACTTGGAACCGGCCAGCCATTTGTCCGCCATATCAAGGAGCAGTTCGGGCGGATCCTGCAGGTCGGCCGCCAGCATAGTAAAACAATCCCCGGTCACATATTGCAGACCCGTTTTCACCGCATGAATAGCGCCAAAATTACGGGCCAGCTTAACGATCCTGGTATCGGGCCGCCGTTTTTTTATCTTCATCAATTCCGCAAATGAATCGTCTCCTGAACCATCATCCACGAAAATTAGCTCCAGCTCGATACCCCTGCTCCGGCGCAGTTTATCTTCCACCCTCATCAATTCCGCAAAAAGGCCCGGCAGAGACCCCTCATTATAGTAAACAGGAATCACCACTGAAAGTTTCTTCACAACTAATCCCCTGCCTTTTATCTGTGCTTCCCATTCTCCTGGTTAGTAGATTAATCTCCAACTTCGCAATTAAGAAAAGAATATGTTTCCGCTTGATGCTCCCTCTGATCACGTTTAAAGGCGGCCTGACACTTGCTTTAAATCAATCAGAAATTACGTTATTAATCCACATACTTTTTAACAGTCGCCGGACTTCCCATAACCACCGCCCGGGCCGGGACATCCCTGGTAACTACCGAACCAGCCCCCACGATGGCATTCTCATGAATAATTATGGCCGGCATCAGCATGGCACCCGCACCTACCGCTACCCCATTCTCGATGGTGGGGCCTACAACCCGCGCTTCCTGATAACCCTGCTTGCCGATTGCATTGTCATTGGTACTGCCCACACATAAACTGACAAAAACATTGTCCCCGATACTGCATTTACCCGTGATATGAGTCGAATCCATTATCTTAGTGTTATTGCCGATGGTAGTGGCATAATTAACCGTCACATAGCGGCTCAGAATACAGTCCGATCCAATTCGGCACTGCTCCCGCACCGATGCCCCATCCCCCAGCAAAGTATTGGCCCCAATCTCCACATCATAATAGACCACCGCATTAGGCCCGATGGCGCAGTTGTCACCAATGGTCACCTGTTCTATAAATTGAGGCTGCCGGGCCAGAGCCGCCCCCCGGGGGACTTTACCTATATAACTGCCCGGAAAAATTTCCACATTATCACCGATCACTACTCCGCTCTCGATTACCACAAAGGGATGAATAATCACATTGTTGCCGATACGAACTCCGGCCCGGATGACCGCAAACTCCATAATATTCACATTATCACCGATATCATCCGTTTGCACAACGGCCTTGCTATACAATCCAATCTCTCCTTTTCTAATCCGCTGAATTTTTAGCTAATTGCCTGAATTCACCATAATCCCTGATATAGTCGCTCTCATCATAAAAATCGCTGGCCAAAATCAGCAATACGCAATCCGGTGAGAAATCATACATCTCATGCCATATCATACTGTCCAATAGGACCCCCCTTGAACTGTTGTCCAAAGGCACTGAAACCTTTTCTGCCCCATCATCCAGCCAAACACGGCAGGAACCGTGAATACAGATCATCACCTGCTGCAGCTTGCGATGGGCGTGCAACCCTCTGCTTACCCCTTCCCGGGTGGCAAAAATATAATATACCCTGCGGATGTCAAAAGGAATATCGCGATTTTCTTCAATGGCAATCAAAGAACCCCGCTCATCACCCCGCACCTTAAAATCATACGTAATAAGCTCCACTATATAAACTCCTTCAGGTACCACTTAACCGTCTTTAATATACCGCTTTCAAAATTTTCTTGAGCCTGCCAGCCCAGCTCGACTTCGATCTTACTGGCATCAATGGCATAACGGCGGTCATGTCCGGGGCGGTCAGTTACAAAAGTGGCCAGTTCCGCGTAAGACTTAATAGCCTGGCCCTCTTTTAACTGCGGCACTAATTCGTCTAATATTTTGCATATGATCTGTACAATATACAAGTTCTCGCGCTCGTTGTGCCCCCCTATGTTGTAACTCTCCCCGCTGCGGCCCTGATGAAATACCCGGTCGATACCTTTACAGTGGTCAAGTACATACAGCCAATCCCGTATATTACGTCCGTCACCATAAATGGGTATCGGCTCCAGAGCCAGCGCTTTTCTTATAATAGTTGGAATCAGTTTTTCATTATGTTGCTTGGGTCCATAGTTATTAGAACAATTACTAGTCACCACATTCATTCCATAGGTATGAAAATAACTCCGTACCAAAAGGTCCGAACTGGCCTTGCTAGCACTATAAGGGCTATTGGGTCCATAAGGAGTTGTTTCCGTAAATAGCCCAGACTCCCCGAGACTGCCATAGACTTCGTCAGTTGATATATGGTGAAAGCGGCAATTCTCATAACCTTCTTTATAGCGATGCGGTCCCTCCATCCAGTACTGGCGGGCAGCATCAAGCAGATTAAAGGTACCATTTATATTAGTCTGTATAAATACATCGGGAGCCTCGATGGAGTTATCCACGTGTGACTCCGCAGCAAAATGAATAATCCCGCGCAGGTCATATTCCATAAACAACCTATTCAGCAAATCCCGGTCGCGAATATCACCCTTTATAAACGTATAGCGGGTCATGTCTTCGACCTCGCGCAGATTCTCCAGATTACCGGCATAGCTCAGGATATCAAGATTAATGACCTGATATCCGGGATAGCGATTTAAAAAATAGGGTATGAAATTGGAACCGATAAAACCAGCTCCACCTGTTACCAGAATAGTTGTTTTGGAACTGTCCTCCTGCCTCATTACCTCAATACCTCCTTGGGCTGATAGCCTCACCATTGTCATTCAGCGCGCAGCGAAGAATCTTTCCAACTTGAGCTAGTAGACTCTTCACTGCGTTCAGAGTGACACTCTTATTGTCATCCTGAACACCCTCTTGTTGTCATCCTGAGCGAAGCGAAGGATCTGTTCCCTCCAAACAAACAGACTCCTCTCCTCAACCCTGCAGGGGTCTGTTAAGGTCACTGCTGGCAATGTCCAACAGGTATTGCCCATATTCATTATTCCGTAAAGTCTGGGCTAGGGCAATCAATTGATCCCGGCCAATCCACTGCCTATAATAAGCTATTTCCTCCAGGCAGGCTACTTTAAAACCCTGGCGGTTCTGCAACGTTTCAATAAACAAAGCCGCTTGCTGCAAAGCTTCGAAAGTGCCAGTATCCAGCCAGGCGAAACCCCGCCCCAGCAATTCAACATTTAACTGATTCTGCTCCAGATACAGTCGGTTAAGGTCGGTAATCTCCAATTCCCCCCGCTGGGAGGGCTTTAGACTCTTAGCCAGTTCAACTACTCGCCGGTCATAAAAATAAAGCCCCGTGACCGCAAAATTAGATTTGGGTTGGTGAGGCTTTTCTTCCAGGGATACGGCCCGCTGCTGATCATCGAATTCAACAATACCAAAACGAGTGGGGTCTTTAACCCGGTAAGCAAAGACCGTCGCCCCCTCATCACGGGCTGCAACCCGACGCAGCATAGGTGTAAATCCCTGCCCGTAATAAATATTATCGCCCAGAATCATAGCCACCCTATCGTTACCAATGAAATCTTCGCCGATTATAAAAGCCTGAGCTAACCCATCCGGGGAAGACTGAACCGCATATTTTATGGATAAACCCAGCTGACCCCCATCGCCCAACAAATTTTCAAAGCGGTGGATATCTTCCGGAGTGGAAATAATCAGGATGTCTCTGATTGCCGCCAGCATCAATACCGACAGAGGGTAATAAATCATAGGTTTATCATATATAGGAAGCAATTGCTTGGATATGACCTGAGTAAGAGGATAGAGGCGGGTTCCGCTGCCGCCAGCCAGAATAATTCCTTTCATTGAAAAACGACCTTTCCCAACAATAATCTAAGGTACTTTCAAAGGGAATTATATCAGATAAAGGCCACATTTCAAAGAGTATAGATGCCACGCCTGTCACTCAGAACGGAGTGAAGCAACATTAATAACAACAGCCGCTATGAATGATTAAAATATCGGGAGTGGAGGATTATTAAATTATTTCACTTTGCGCTTATTAGATTTGGTTTTATCTAAAACTTGAATCTGGATATCATGCCCTTCAACTTTATCCTCGATGCGCTGCAGGCGTTCTGTATGATCATCTAAAACCGCAGAGTGCTTATTTAGGGTTACGGTGTGATCATCTAAAACCGCAGAGTGCTTATTTAGGATTACGGTGTGATCATCTAAAACCGCAGTGTGCTTATTTAGGATTGCAGTGTGATCATCTAAAACCGCAGTGTGCTTATTTAGGATTGCAGTGTGATCATCTAAAACCGCAGTGTGTTTATTTAGGATTGCAGCGTGATCGTCCAAGGTGCTTTTAATCGATTCCTGTCCATCAAAAAGAGCAGCTAGCTTTTCACCGTGCTCAAATTCTAGCCTAGCTAGGTTTTGCCGAATGCCAGTAACATCATCGGACAGTTTGCTCATGTGCTCTATCATAAACTTTTGAAAATCCTTATCAGTCATCTTCCGGTTCTCCCTTCTTATTAGAGCTTCAATAATCGTTATGGCAGTATCTACATCATCCTTAGTTGCCTTCCGACCGACCTGAAATAAAGTTTTCATCTCTGGACGCTTATGCAACTCATCAAGAAAATCCAGGGCTTCATCATGGTTAATGTGCAGGTTAATCTCATTCTACCCTAACAGCAGGTAATCCGTACTTACACCGTATAAAGTAGATAGTTTTTTTATGGTTTCAATATCACTAATATTATACTATTATAAAATGCAACTTTGTGGAGATAAACTAAACAATGCGTTGGACTTAGTGCCAACCGATCCCAAAAAAACGGACCCCGCAATAGGGTCCATCTTTTGAAGCTCTCAAGATGTTTTACACGCTGGTTCGAGAATCGGCTCAGTATTGGTTCAGTCCTCAATAACCAAACTGGGAAGAGACCTTCCCGGGAAGGCTATGTTCTGGTTCTAAAATTCAACACCCGGCCGTATGTGATGTCATCATCTTCGTCAATGGCATAAGCCATGAAATAATACCTGGTATACTCATCCAGGTCTTCTATATCCAGATAAAATAGATCTTCATTTCCCCTGGCTTCATCAACTTCAGCATATCCATCGTCGCCATCTTTAACTTCGTCTCTATCGGTACCATAATAGAAGCCAAATTCTTCAATGTCTAATCCGCCATCATCAGCTACCGCACCGTTTAGCCTGGCACTGTCTTTGTTGATGCGGGTGGCATTGTTGGTGCTGACTTCCACCTCACCGCTGGAATCATCTTCCACGGAAACATCCAGTTCTTCTTCATACTTGTTGCCGTTTTTATCGGTGACGGTGAAGGTTATGGTGGATTCGTCCCCGTCATCGGCATCCGCGTCGACTTCGATGGTAGCCTTGAAGCTATCACCGTTGATATCCACATCGACTGAAACCACCCGGTCCCCGGAGATATCATAGTCCACATCGTCGATATCCACATCCAGGGTCCCGGTAATGGTCGAATCATCCCCCGGTTCCAGGATCAAGGAGGTACGGCTGAGCTTCAGCTCGACATCTTCATTAACGTCGCCACTGCCGGAGCTGGTCACTCCAGTAATAGTCACTTGTTGGGTCGCTCCATTCCAGGCCGCCGTATGACCGAAGACCGAGGCCACCCAGGCGATGGGCAGACAGGTCCGGCTGTTGGTGATCTCCGGTGCTACATCCATCACCCGAGCCTGACCGTTGACAAATACTGTGGGACTGTCGATAACCAATACTACCGTGGTATTCCCCTTGGTCAACTTTACCGTCCGGGTCGCTTCATACCACTGGATCTGGTCATCGGTCAACCCCAAGGCATAACCCACATAACGGATGGGCATGTAGGTGCGGCTGTTCTTTATGTAAGGAGCCGCATCCATGATCTGGCTGGAGCCATTGAGCTGATAATAGTTCTTACCGATGGTAAATACGCTGGTAGTTACTGCGGGGGTGCCTTCCTTGGTGGTAAAGCTCTTGACACTGCCGTAACCTATTCCCTCACTGCTTCTGGCATAGGACTGAAAATAATATTTGGTGTCGGACTTCAGATTGCTAAGTTTAAGATCGAAGGTATCATCTTCGTCCAGACGGTCGTCATCGTCCCCCACCTTTTGCCAGGACGAGACAGAACTGGTGGTACCGTAATAAAACCCATATTCGATGATTTCATTACCATCCCCGAATGAAGTCAACTTGCCGTTCAGAACAGCCGAGTCGGATTTTATAGAAGTGGCATTGTCGGTGCTGACCTCGGGTACATCGGAACCGGCATCGATGTCCAAACTTTTTGTCTTCCCCAGGGAGCAAAAGGTTTCCCCTTCATCAGCATATTCTATATAAGCTCTGTAGTAGAGAGTCTTTTCGTCTTCGTCAAGATTGCGCAATTGCATAGAAAACTCATACTGCTCGTCATCGTCGTTATAATCGTAACCATCGCCTTCTTCATACTCACAAAGCCAATCGTCATCCTCATCATCAAGATAGTCCGCAACATCATCTACGTCGTCCTTATCATAGCCATAGAAGAATCCATATTCATCGATCTCATAACTATAATCATAGTCATCTTCATCAATATCGACATAGGCCTGCAACGTTGCCTTACGGTCCTTGACATCATCCGCGTCGTCAGTCACTACCTTCAGGTCGCCGCTATTATCACCTATACTCACCTTCGGATAGGCCGCGGCGGTGCCCGGCATACCAAAGGCAGGTACGAGAAAGGCCAAGGCAAAGATGAGCGCCATGACCAGAGATAGAGCCTTACTTCTTTTTCTCACTCATATTCCTCCATTCCAATCAGTTATCCACTTTCCCCCACAATTATCAGGGGCTATATTAAATTGTCTATGCAGCCAAATACCCCCCTTCCTTCTATAGTTATTATGATTCTACTGCGAAAACCCCAATTTTGATATCTGTAGAGGAGTTATCTGTAGAGGAGTTATCTGTAGAGGAGTTATCTGTAGAGGAGACTTTAGTCTCCGGTTAGCCAGATGATGGCGGTATTGGGGGGAGACTGAAGTCTCCCCTACGGTTTATAATCTATAAATAATACTTTTCGCAGTGGAATCTTATTATATATTATAGAATAAAATGGCTATTCTTGCAGTCAGACTAGTAGAAATATAGGTAAATAGCCGTCTTATATGTCGCCATCCTGCCAATTTCCGCCTTTATCAGAGCACTTGCACATTTTGTAATGGTCACTACTTCGCTTCGCTCTGGATGACACACCAATGCGGGCTAGGTTCTGAATGGCATTTATAGTGTCACTCAGAGCAGCTACATGTCACTCAGAACGAAGCGAAGCTACATTATTGGCAACCTTAGGTTGCATCAGTAGTACCCGAAGGGTGAGTTGCTGCTCAGAGGGGACAGATTCATCGCTACGCTGACGCTTCGCTCTGGATGACACTAATAAAAGATAGGACCTTCACAGACACTAAAATAAACGGGGACATTCCTTCATAGAAGGTGTGTCCCCATACCTCTAAGGCAAAAGGCAATTTATAAAAAGAAAGGAAATGAGCCCAAATGTTGTATACTAATTAGTAAGCTTGTGATTATTAAGCATTACCTTCACGAGCCATTACATCTACAAGGAGGACGCAGTATGAGAAAAAAGATATGGATCGGGGTGCTGATGCTATGCTTTGTTTTTGTTTCGGTAAGCACCGGATCTTATAGGGCGGCAGCAAATCAGTATTTCCCGGATGTTGGCAATCACTGGGCCAAGGACTATATTAATGAGCTGACCAGCCGGGGCTATATGGCAGGGTATCCGGATGGTACCTTCAAGCCGGATAAGATTATGACCCGAGCCGAATTTACCAGTGTATTGATCTCCGGCATGGGACTTACTGCCAGTGATAAAACCAGCCGCAGTTTCAATGATACCAGCGGGAGTTGGGCCCTGGCTTCGATTAATGAAGCAGTCAACCGCGGTATACTGATTCCTGGTGAATATCCCAATGGGCTGGTTCCGGACGGGGGCATCAAACGCAGCGAAGCATGCGCCATGCTGGTGCGCGCCCTGGGCAAGCCTGCCGGAACCGGTATTCTCCCCTTCAAGGATACCGCCCAACTGCAAGCCAGCACGTATGTCGGCTATATTAAGACCGCCAGTGACCTTGGCATTATGAATGGCTTCCCCAATGGCAACTTTGAGCCCTTTAGTGAAATGCCCCGCGCTCAGGCTTGTACGGTTCTGTATAATTTATTGGCCCAGCAGGGCAAAGTACCGGCTACTCCCCCTGCTACAACTTCTTCCCCTCCCGCGGTTAGTACCGGAAGCATCAAATACGTATCCATTGACAACGAATCCTATGATATTAATACTACCCCCATATCATTTATATTGAACTTTCAGGAAATACCCGTTAAGAGTATGGTTCCTTCCACTACGAGCCTAAATGTTAACAACAGCTACTCC
>JBAYYO010000043.1:0-10528 GCA_041672985.1 Syntrophomonas sp.
CTCTGCCTGTGCAATAGACTCGATTATAGAAATCATTAGGTCGTTATCTGTATCAGCTGTATCAAGTACTTCCTGTTCAAATATAACACGGACTCCCAGAACCCTTAGTTGGTTCAACGCATCAAGGATTTCTACTGTGTCTCGGCCAAATCTGCTGATGCTCTTGGTTAGGATAATCTCTATATCATGTGACTTACAATCCTGCAGCATACGAGAAAACTCTTTACGCGAGGAACCTGTCTTGCTTGAAGCAATATCTATATATACATCAACCAATAGCCAATTGGGATTAGCTGCTGTCAATCTTGTTAGCGCCGATACTTGGGCGGTAAGACTTTTTAACTGATCAGCACTGCTTGTGCTCACACGACAGTAAATGCCTACCCGCTTTTCTCGTTTAGGAGGCAATGGTGGTATGAAATGAACTATTTTATTATCAGCCACAGCGAAACCTCCAGTTCCAAATCTTAACTACTAACAGAAAATAATGCCTTTCGCAAGCATCTCGCTAATCATTTTACTTTGCTTATCAATTTTACCCATAATTAAATTTAAATAATTGAAAATATAGTGTATATCATCCCTATCAAATTCAACGGATAAATAATTGTTTGTTAAGCCTTCATGCCAAAAGGTAACAGTCCATTCCATGGAAACATCAACGATTTCAAAGCCTTTTTTAACATATGAGTATTTAGGATCATTTTTTAAATCTTTCTTGGGATGGAAAATAAGCTTGAAGTCTGGTTCGATGAATTCCATTTCTGTGACTTCAGTTAACTCATCCTTCAACAATTTATCTAGTTTATTTGCCAATTCTTCAATCTCGCAAGATAAGAAAACTTCGTCATTTTGTTTTGAATACTTTAACCAATCCCCTGAAGTAAACGAAAAATCTGTTTTGCACCAAGAATCCCAGTCTTCTTTAGACGAATAACGATAATCCCGAATCTGTAGTTGAAAAATAATACCGTCTAAGTCTAACTTAAGCCGCATTGAAACGCCCCCTTTCAATTAAAAAGTATCTAAATATCTGTTGTTACCGGCAGGCTAATTATCATATCCGTATTTTTCTTTCATGTTGGTTATCCTATTTTTCATCTTTTTAACCACAATATCCAACCTGACCACACAACCTTAAATTTTTCAAAAAACATCTAAACCGACCACTCGCAAACACATGTTATCTAAATCGACCACTCGCTAAGCTATGACATCTAAATCGCGCTGTCACAAGGGAAAACCCTTGTTTTGACTTGTTCCCTTTAAGCGAAATATCAGCAAATTCTAAGCGGTGGTTTTTAACCTATAAACCCCGAAAATCCCTTATATCAAGGCTTTTTTCACATCTACTTTTCTACTCTTGTTATCAATACCACCGTCTCAACGTGACCGGTCTGTGGGAACATATCAATTGGCTGGACTGTTTGAACTTGATAACCGGCTTGAACAAATATTTTCAAGTCGCGGGCCAGGGTGGCAGGATTACAGGATACGTAGACCACTCGTTGCGGTGATATTTGGACAATGGCCTCAATTAAGGCGGGTTTACATCCAGTCCGGGGAGGATCGAGAATCACTACGTCAAACTGTTCATCAAGTCCGGAGATTATGTCTTCACAGGCACCCTTAATAAATTTGCAGTTGGTGATGTTATTATTGAATGCATTTCTTTTAGCATCTTTAATAGCGGCTTTGAAGCTTTCCACCCCTACCACCCGATGCGCACTGCCGGCTAGAGCCAGTGCTATGCTGCCTGTGCCGCAGAAGGCATCGAGAACTGTGTCAGCGCTTCCTATTTGGGCGAATTTCTTAATAATCTCCATCATTTTTTCGGTTTGCTGATGATTAACCTGAAAAAACGCCAGCGGTGAAACCTGGTATTCTAAATCAAAAATTGTTTCCGGTAAGTTAGTGTCCCCGTAGTGTAGTTGGGGCACTCCCTGGTCGATGCTGTATATAGAAGCTGCCTCTTGATAGTTAAGCATTTTGGCAAAATCTATCTCACTGGAGCCGGTTCCCACAAATATGAGCATCATTTCCTGATTGGCAGAGGACTGCCGCAGTATCACTTCACAGCCCTCGGGGATTCTTAGCTCGCTAAGACGTGCCTTGATATAATTACTGTAATCCTGCATGGACTGGCTTATCAGCAGGCAGCTATCGATTCCGGTCAATGTCCGGCTGTCATTCATATAGTAGCCCATGGTAAGTTGGCCGGCTTCCCTGCCCACATGCCATTCTACCTTATTCCGATAGCGCCAAGGATTATCCATGCCCGGGATTGGATTTACCTCGACTTCTATAGCACCTATTCTTTGGAGGCTATCCTGAACAACCTTTCTTTTTAATTCCAACTGTCGTTCATAGCTGACATGCTGATAGGAACAACCCCCACACTTAAAGTAGTGCGGGCAAGGAGGCTCAACTCGATCCGGTGATACCATAACGACCTGTTCCAATCTAGCCCTTAAAAAGCTTTTCTTCTGTTCTACTATCTCCACATCCACAGTTTCACCGGGAATAGCAAACGGGATAAAAGCAGCCTTGCCATCAATTCTGGCCACGCCTTCTCCGCTATGGCTGATTCCATCAACGTAACAACGCATATTTATTTCCCCCTATTATTTAAGAAAGGGCATATTATTTTCAGACGCCCCGGCAAAACAGAAATGTTCAAAGGATAATCGGGACCCTTCTCCCCATCCACATCACTATCCAATATAGAGATTGGACTTTCCAGATTCTCAATCCTTAAAGACGAAGTTCGAAAATGGATTACCCTCTTATCATTTAAATGTTCCCCCAGCAGAATCTTGGAGAAAACCAACGGCAGCTGGGTTAGGCTAACAGCTTTGAATCCTACAAAATCCAGTACCCCATCGAAAACCGAGGCATTTCCTCCCAGCTTGGTAAGACCTCCCGCGCTGGGGCCATTTAAAACGACGAAAATAAGAAAATCTTCAATGATATCGATATTATCGGCTGATACCCTTAGCTTCATACTATTAAAATGAGGCAGCTCTTGCACGCCCTTTAGATAGTAGGCAAGCTTACCCAAGGTATTCTTTCTTTTTAAATCGATCTTCTGTGATATGTCGGTAAGTACTCCCCCACTGCAAACATTGATAAAAACCTGGTTGTTTACAAGGCCTACATCCGCTGGCCTGATTTCCATATTAATCAGGCTCTTTATAGCTTGCTTGAGGTCTCTGGGCATGCCCAAATGATATGCGAAGTCATTGGCTGTACCAGCAGGTATGATTCCAATTGGTATGTCCCTTTTCTCCTTAAGCAAAGCATTCACTGCCAGACTGACAGAACCGTCCCCCCCCGCAATAAGGATTGCTGCATATTCCTGGCTATCGTTTCTGGTGATCAAGTCAGCAAAATCTTGGGGCCCACTGGTTCTGTAAACATGGATTTCATATCCTTCCTTCTGGAAGGTCGCCAGGGTGTAATCCAGTAAATAGTGAAAGCGCTTGTTTCCGGCTTTAGGATTATAAATTAAGGCAATTTTTCGCATAGTTTAATACCTTCTTCATCTGATACCTTTAAGTCCGAACCTTTAGATCGGAGATGATGGATCTAAGACAGCATAAACATTGGATTCGGTTATAACATTCTTCATTCGATCAGTTAGTTTGACCTGAATCAACACGGGTTCAGACTTGTTTGAGTCCGACACCGGCAAAGTGGCTTTTAACAAGTTTTCGTCAATGAACTCGGTATCGACCGGAATATCGTTGACATATACAATATGATTCTGCGAGAAGTCCATCCCCAGAACTTCAAGCATATTTTTATCAGGACAAAGTACTTTTTCAATCACGACCGGGCCATGCCCTAAAGCAAATTGATGATTAGCCTGAGGTTTATGCAATGGGTTTAATCGATATACATATTCATTACCTATTAAAAAATCATACTGAAGCAATGCATAATGAGCGCACTCCTCTTCACTGATACTTTCATGGCAGCGATATTGGGCGGCAGCAAGTAAGTTGGATCCCTTTTCGTTTAAGGTTGAAAGGAAGTCCGTTAGAGAACTCCCTGTTTTCATGCTGCAGGCTAAAACATAAGAACCCAGGAAATTGGAGGATAATCGCAAATCTTCCCTGGCCATGGCAAAGTTGTCCCATACTAAGATGGGGACACTGTATTTATTCAAATAATCGTTATAGGAGTATTCGTTTTGCATGTAGTTTGCTTCCTTGTAGACATCAAAATTATTTCCCAGCATGGGTAAGTGGTCTCCAAAAAATACTACCAGGGTAGGCTCGTCAATTAGCTTTAATTCTTCGATTAAGATTTCCAAAGACTTATCGACATCAAAGATTATGTTGGTATAGTTTTCTAGAACTGCTCTGGTTTCCTTCTTCAGATCACCGCTTACTTTAATAGCAGAATCGAGGTTTTCCTCACTGCTGTATGGGCCATGAGCCTGCATGGACACTGCAAAGATAAAATCAGGTTTGGCAGTTTGACCCAGCACATGAAGGATTCTTTGGGACAGTTCAGTATCCCGGATATACGAACCGTAGTACTCAGGTTTGATAAATGCATTTTTACTGATAAACCTGTCAAACCCTAAATCCTGATAGACGCTATTGCGTCTATAAAACCAATCATCGTAGGTGTGTATAGCGGTAGCCTCATATCCCTGTTTGGTTAGAATAGCGGGCAGGGCTTCAAGCGGTTTGTGGACATATTGAACATAAGGAATTACACCCTGGGGCAGAAATTGGGTGGACAATCCAGTCAAAATTTCAAATTCAGTATTAGCGGTGCCTCCACCATAGACTGGAGCAAGCATAACCCCGGTTGTGCAGCTTTGCTGGAGAGAATGGAAATAAGGCAGTGGATCTTCACTAAAGGTAACCTCATCCATAACCGTGGGATCCCAAAAGGCCTCACTCATAACCATAATGATATTGGGAGAAAAGTCTGGATTCACAGCATAAGCGGGGCTGCTCTGATAGATAATATCCTCAATAGTATCTTCCTGATAGCATCCTGGCTCTGGAACAGAGAGGCATTTCATATTAAGTAAAAAGCCAAGAACCATGCCGTTTTCTTCGTAGTGGGCCTTCTGATTCCACTCGTATACATTCAGGGAGAATGCATTTTGCAGGGAAGTAGGTTGAACTAAGGTTAGAAATAAGGCCAGGCTAAGCAATGAAGTTGATAGTTTTTGGGGAAAACGATAGTCTTCCCTGGGAAGCAAGCGAAATCCGACCAAGACGACAACGACCAGCACGCCCGCCATCAGTATTAATACTGATGGCATCGGGTTTAGCAATTCAACACTTTGAGAGATGTTTAAGGCTTCCTTGCCGATCCTAAAGTCCCAGGGAAGCAGGGGTTCACCTCTTAATATGAGTTTTTGATGGCTTATAAACCCGGCCACAGCGAATAAAGCCGCGACTAAAACTCCCAGAGCTCCATATATTTTTCGGGGCAATACATAAAATATGTTAATCAACCCAAAAAGGACGGCATAGCTGACAATAAACTGAGTTGGGTGACCGGATATCCAGGCCAGAGTTTGGGCCAAACTGCCACGAATTATTGCTTCTGGCAGAAATAAAGTTACAAAAGGGATTAGTATTAATAAAACTGTATTAAACATTTTTCTCCTTAAGGATCAGGAACTTAAAAATACCCTGATAGCACTACTCCCAACAAATATTTCTTGGTTCTTTGTTTAGTTATATAGTTTCGCCAAACAATTAAAAATTCCTGTTAAATTAAACTGACCTGAACCATTCTCATAAAGTTTGAGAATACCACCGCTTGGGGGCAATTATGCCAATAATATTAAAACCTATCACATTATATAGTATTAAAACCCCACTCCATAGTTACCTTTTCAACAATATAGCCAATAAAATCATGACGGCGTTCCCCTGCTTCCTTTATCCAAACATGGCCAGCAGGAAGCCTGCAGCCACTGCAGATCCTATAACCCCTGCCACATTGGGCCCCATGGCATGCATGAGCAAATAGTTGCCTGGATTGGCCTTTTGGCCTTCCACCTGGGATACCCTGGCAGCCATAGGAACTGCAGAAACACCTGCAGAACCGATGAGAGGATTTACTTTGCCGCCGGACAGGAAGCACATGAGCTTACCCAACAACAAGCCACCCACAGTGCTAAATATGAATGCCATCAACCCCAATACTATGATCTTAAGGGTTTCAGGCCTTAAGAATGTTTCTGCAACAGCCGTAGCACCTACAGTGACCCCCAGGAAGATGGTCACGATATTGATCAGTTCGTTTTGGACAGTATTATTGAGCCTTTCCACCACACCGGATTCCCTGAAGAGATTACCCAGCATCAGCATACCGATAAGAGGGGCAACGGAGGGAAGCAGCATGCAAACCAAAACAGTTACAACTATAGGAAATACGATTCGTTCAAGCTTAGAGACTTCTCTAAGCTGTACCATTTCAATTTTTCTTTCCTTTTCAGTGGTGAGAAGCCTCATGATAGGCGGTTGAATCATAGGAATCAGCGCCATATAAGAATAGGCTGCAATGGCGATGGGTGGAAGCAATTCAGGCGCAAGCTTGGTGGTAAGGAAGATTGCAGTTGGGCCATCAGCACCGCCAATAATCGCAATAGATGCAGACTCCTGAGGCGTGAAACCCAGGAAAATCGCAACAATAAAGGCAATATAAATACCCAGCTGGGCTGCTGCTCCAAGAAATAAGCTGGAAGGCCTTGCAATCAGGGGGCCAAAATCCGTCATGGCCCCTATCCCCAGGAATATCAGGGAAGGATAAATCCCCAGCTTTACTCCTTGATATAGGTAATAAAGAAGTCCTCCCGGTCCAGAATGGTCCGCAGGCGGTGGTGCCATGAGGTTAGCCATAGGCAAGTTTGCCAGAAGCACACCAAATGCGATAGGCAAAAGCAACAAAGGTTCATACTTTTTCACGATTGCCATGTAAATCAGAATACCTGCTACACAAATCATCAGCAACTGCTGCCACGTAATGGCTGCAAAACCTGAATCGCCCCATATTTTTAAGAATATATCAACTAAAGATGAAGACATTATTATTCCCCCCGCTACTGCAGCGCAAGAAGGATGTCACCTGTTGATACAGACGCTCCTTTAGCAACCATAATCTGAGAAACCACTCCATCTCTCGGAGCATTAATCTCAGTTTCCATTTTCATGGCCTCAAGAATAAGTAATACCTCACCTTTTTTTACTGAGGCACCTGGATGCACATTCACAGCCAGGATGCTCCCGGGCATGGGAGCCTTCACAGACTCGCCCGCGGCTGTATTGGCCTGGGTCGCCGGCGCAGCAGGTGCCGCTGTTTCTGCAGGAGCAGCGGATACGGGTGCAGCTGCCTGTACAGGTACTACAGCAGCTTGAGTAGTCTTTACGATCATTGCTTGTCCTTTTTCAACTTCTACTTCATAATTTTTATCATTGATTGTTACAATGTATTTCATCCCCGTTACCCCCTATAGGCTTTGTGTGTTCTAATTAATTGCCTTGATCATCTTGAATTGCAGCTCTGACAGAGGTATTTGGCTCTCATCGCTGACGATGGCCATAATCATAGCCGCCGTTTTTTCATCAACACCCCAAAGCTTTAATTCACCCGCAGACCATCCTTCATGGACTTTTTCAGGCGCTTCAGCTGTGGCAGCTATTTCTGCGCCATTTCCTGTATCTGTTCTTTGGGTCTTGGCTGTATCCAACTCTAGCTTATGTACCATGGTGTATCCCAGAACCATAGACTGAAGCTTTATCAAAAAGCTCAGCAGAATCAGCATCGAAAACACAACCGCCAGACCTAGCAGGGCTACCATCAAACTATCTACTAAAGTCATAAATGCCCTCCTTTAAACTTTCTTTATCGTATAATTCACCTTTAGGGCAGCGCTTTCTTCCCTATTCTTGAAGAACTTTTCGGCGATCTGCGGGAAGGCTATATATGATAGCACGTCTTCATCGTTTTTAGCCATGCTGCCTATCTCTTTCTTGACCTTTTCAAATTCGGGTTCCATGATGTCTGCAAATCTCTCTGTAATAGGCTTTTCATCTCCTAAAACCTTTTTCACAAGTTCTGCATCCACCTCACCTGGAGATTTGCCATATTCCCCTTTCAAGTAGGACCTTACTTCCTTGGATATACTCTTGTATCTTTCTCCAAGCAGCACATTGGTAGTTGCCTGAACGCCCACAATTTGACTCATCGGGGTCACAAGGGGTGGGTAGCCCAGGTCTTTTCTGACTCGAGGGGTTTCCTGCAGCACTTCTCCCAGCTTATCCAGAGCATTCTGCTGCTTCAATTGGGCAATGAGGTTGGAAAGCATTCCGCCGGGCACCTGATAAACGAGGGCATCAGTATTTGAGCCCAGCACATAGTGCTCCAGTTCGCCGGATTGAATAAATTTATCTTTGACAGGTTTAAAGAAATCGTTGATTTCTTTAAGAATATCTTCGTCGAGTCCTGTTTCATAGCCTGATTGCTTCAATGCGAAATGCAAGGATTCAGTAGCAGGCTGCGAGGTTCCGCCGGAGAAAATGGAGATGGCACAATCGATGCCGTCACAGCCAGCTTCAATGGCCTTAAAATAGGTGATCGGGCCCAGACCTGTGGTGGAATGGGTATGAAGCACAATAGGCTTTTTGACAGTTTCCTTTAGGGCCCTAATCAAATCATAAGCTTCCTGAGGGCCCATGATTCCTGACATGTCCTTAATGCAGATAGAGTCTACCCCCATCTCTTCCAGTTGTTTTCCCAACTTCACATAGGTTTCAATATTATGAATGGGGCTTATGGTATAGCAAATAGCCCCCTGTGCATGGCCCCCGCTTTTTAAGGTCTGATCCACAGCCACTTCAATATTTCTGAAATCGTTAAGGGCATCAAATATTCTCAGGATGTCTATTCCATTTTGGATGGAATGTTCAACAAACTTTCTGACCACGTCATCGGGGTAATGCTTGTAGCCCAGTAGATTCTGACCCCTTAAAAGCATCTGGAGCTTGGTCTGTTTGATTTTTGATTTGATTTTTCTAAGCCTTTCCCATGGATCCTCATTCAAGTATCTGAGACAGGAGTCAAAGGTTGCTCCACCCCAGCATTCAACTGAATGGTAGCCAGCATTATCAATTTTTTCAAGAATTCCTTCAAAATCACTAAAAGGCATTCTGGTTGCAATCAAGGACTGGTTCGCATCTCTTAAGACAGTTTCCGTGATATTTATCTTCATAATTTCACCCCATTCTGCACTATTTTATATTAATTTCGATTTGCTGAACAGTAAATAATTATTCGAAATACAAGTCCAGGGATCCAAAGTATATTCTAAAATGTTTTAAAATAAAGCAATTCAGAATCTAAACTTCAACACTCTAACACAAAATCCTTCATATTTACGCATTGTTAATCATGTATACAAAGTACACTTCAAAAAGTAAAATATTTTCAACCTTCCTTCTGGTATTGGTCACCAAAAAAAGCCCTCGCAGGTTTGTCCCGCGAAGGCTCGATAATCTTTACTAATGTTCTAGTATAATTATCTCACAGTATTCTCGGACGGCTCTGATACAGATCCGGTGAGAAATTTCTGATCAAGCAGATCTATGTAAATATACTGAGGAGCCTTAACGACCTCTTTCCTCTTTAAAAGAATGTTGATTGCATTACCGGCAGCTAAAACCGAAGCCATTCCAACTCCAATGCTGCAGGTTGGAACCGGTCTTTGCCCAGCAATGATTTCCTGCAACATTTCCATCGACATAGCGCTTGTGGCATAAGAAGGAGCAACGGGCAGAATTCTTTCAGTCGGTACCGACAACTCCCCAAGCTTTTCCAAGTCTTCATTGGGCGGTATTTTATTATATTCTTCAAGGGTAATCCCCTGGGGATCAAAATTGGTCAGAAGCGCCCCAAACCCGATTGCCCCTGCAAAGAGGTAATAGATGCCTCTTTTTCTGGCTGTCCGCTGTAAGTAAATGGACTCTTTCCAGGCCCCATAGTCCATTTCATCGATAACCAGGTCAGAGTCGTCTACAAACTGGATGGCATCCGCCTCTGAAGTAATACCTTTATTATCATAGTAAATGTTGGCCTCAGGATAAATCTCCTTGATATCCTGATAAACCACTTCAGCCTTATACCGCTCCAGTGTGAGCATTGAGGAACCATACTGCCGATTTAAGTTGCTTTTTTTAAAGGTTCCCAAGTCGGTAATCTTTATGTTGCCCACACCCATTCTAATCAGTCTTTCAACCAGCAAACCACCGACCCCACCTACACCAGCCACAGCGATGGTTGAATTTTTTAGTTGCTCCTGCTCTGTTTCGGTAAATATGCCAATATTACGAATAAAACTCTCCTGGTACTGATCACTCATCAATACGCCTGGTTTTCCAAACTATATAATTTCATATAGTCCAGCATCCTACCGACTTGTAGGACGGGTAGCTCACAGGATTCGCTACCTTGGAGTGTAATCCTGGACAGACTACAAACCCCATTGCCAATA
>JBAYYO010000044.1:0-10496 GCA_041672985.1 Syntrophomonas sp.
CCAAGCCCAAGCCCAAGCCCAAGCCCAAGCCCAAGCCCAAGCCCAAATCAAGTATATTCCGGTTGATAACAATGGAATAGTCGATATTGGTGTTTTAGGATGGGATGGGATCAGGCTTGACTTATTGACTTATCTGGCTGGGGTCTGGCTTGATTTATTGAGAATAGCTTGATGATTCTAATAGTAATAACTCACAATAAGTCAAGCCTGACCCCATTACTGACTCCATTACTTTATGCTAAACTAAATATATTAATTTAAGGGGGGGGTATTATGATAAGAAGAATACTGGTTGCTTACGATGATGGTAACCAAGCCCAAAGAGCTTTACAGGCGGCCATCGAAATTGCCCAAAATACAGGGGCGGTGATTTATATCGTTGCCGCTTACGCTTTACCCATCGTGTATCAGAGCGCGATTGCCATGGATGGTATGTATCCTGATAACACCGCCATTATTAAATACTTGCAGGAAAATAGTCAGACCCACCTGGAAAATATGCTGGCGGAAGCCGCGGCTAAGGTTCGGCAGGAAAATATTCCGGTATACACGAAAGTCTTGGAGGGCGGTCCAGGTCGAGTAATTACTCAATTTGCTGAGGAGCAGGATATCGATTTGATTGCGGTTGGTTCTCACAATCGCACTGCAGTAAACAGATTCTTCATGGGCAGCGTTTCCAATTATATTCTGGAACACGTGAAATGTCTGGTTTTAATTGCTAAAAACGAGTAATTGGCTTAAGAGGTTCTACACAGGGTAAATCTGGCTAGATCCCGCAGAAAATCGGCCTCGGACGAAAAGATAGTCAGGCTTTCCAAACAGGCCTCGACATTTTGTTGCGCTTTTTCTCTTGCTCCTGCAAGTCCGAAAAGGCTGGTGTAGGTGGTACGAACATTTCTCTTATCGCTGCCAATCGGCTTTCCTAACACGGATTGGTCTCCACTGACATCCAATATATCATCGGTAATTTGAAAGGCAAGTCCAAAATATAGGGCAAACTGGGTTAAAGCTGCCAGACCTTCCTCTCCCAATTTGCTTAAAATAGCTCCGGCCCGCAGGGATGCCTTAAATAGTTCACCCGTTTTCAAATTATGTAATAAAGTCAGATCAGAGGGTGTGAGTTTATCACTATCTCCAGCCAAATCCAAAACCTGTCCGCCAATCATTCCCTGACTGCCAACTGCATGAGCTACTTCCTTTATTACTCTCAATACATCGGGCAGCTCTATGCCTTCAATCTCGGCGTTGCTGGCCATCACTTCAAAAGCCGCAGTCAGCAGAGCATCTCCGGTTAGAATAGCATGGGCTTCCCCAAATACTCGATGGCAGGTGGGTTTACCACGCCGAAAGTCATCATTATCCATAGCCGGAAGGTCATCATGGACTAGCGAGTAGGAATGGATCATTTCTATCGCACAAGCGGCAGGTATAACATGCTCGGGTTTTGCTCCCGCTATCTGGGCAGCCGACAGAACCATAATGGGTCTTAACCTTTTGCCTCCGTTCATTACTGCATAATTCATTGCCTGGTGAATAACAGGCGGGTTAGCTGGTTCTCCACCTAAATAACCCTCTAAACAGGCTTCAATGTATTGTTTGCGTTTTTTTAGCTCATGCTCAAAAATATCGGAGTTAAAACTCATGGTATCAATCCTTTCCTGTAATCCTCTAAGCTTCCCAATCTATAAGTTCCAACTCACCGTTTAGCTTTTTTAGCAGTCGCTGCACTTTGCCATCGGTTTTCTTCAACTCCTTTTGGCAGTAGAGGGACAATCGGACGCCCTCCTCAAAGATGGTCAGACTTGCTTCCAGGGTCAGTTGGCCAGACTCTAATTGCTCAACTATATCTTCCAATCTCTCTAGAGCACTATCAAAGTTTATATTTTCCATCTTTTTATCTTCTCCTTGCTCTTGATTACCACCTGCAGCTGTCCATTTACCAAATCAGCCTGCAATTCATCACCTATAGCCACATCGCTTATATCTTTAATCACCTGTTCGTCCCTGCTCAAAATTGTATAACCCCTGGTCATTACCCTTAATGGACTCAGATTATCAAGCCCGGCAGCAGCCAGGGCCAGTTGATGATCAGCCTCTTTTAGTCTATCTCGCATGGCTTTGTATAACCTTTTTTCTTTTTCCTGCAGTAATTCTTCTTTCTTCTGCAGAAGGAGTCCCGGTTCTCTCCATACTTTCTTCATCATGCTTCTGTCCAGTCGCTCTTCCCGATTGGTCAAAACCCGCTGCATAAAGCGAGCCATCCTGTCGCTAAGGCTTATCAAATCCTTGTTAAGAATACTATAATCGGGTACTGCATATTGAGCAGCCTGAGTAGGGGTTGCTGCTCTAAGATCAGCCGCCAGATCGCAGAGGCTAAAATCCACCTCATGCCCCACCCCTGAAATAATCGGTATATTGGAATGATAAATGGCATATACCAATTCCTCACTATTGAAGGCCATTAAATCTTCCAGAGATCCTCCGCCACGACCCACAATAATAACATCGACTTCTCCATACTCATTCAGGCTCTGAACCCCACGAGCTAATTCCCGGGCAGCTTCACTGCCCTGCACGGAACTATGGGCAATTATTACCTCCACCCCGGGGTGTCGTTGTTTGATTACCCTCAATATATCCTGTAGCGCAGCTCCATCTTGAGAGGTAACCACGCCTACCCGATTTACGATGCGAGGTATCTTTTTTTTCTTGTCGAGAGCAAAGCAGCCTTCTGAGGCTAGGCGTGCTTTCAACTTCTCCAGGTACAAAAACAATCCACCCGTCCCATAAGGTTGCATATCTTCAACATACACCTGGTATTTACCCTGCCGGGCGAAAACTGAAACATAGCCACGCAAGAGCACTTCCATACCGTCCTCGGGTTTGAAGGCTAATTTCTGCCCCTGGCTTTTGAACATTACGCAACTGACGGCGGCATCCTCATCTTTGAGAGTAAAGTAGCTGTGCCCGGATTGCTGATAGAGGCGGAACCCCGACAGCTCGCCTTTAAGCCAAAAATCCTGTAGTTTTGCATCATGATTCAACAAACGGGTAATATAGGAGTTTAACATACCTACCGTTATATAATCTTGCACTTTAAAAGCCCCTTCTATTCCTTGCCAGCTGCCCGGGTCAGGTTGTCCATCAAGTGAGCTATCAGCAGGGGTCCCATACCTCCCGGAACTGGCAGGATATAACCTTCCACACCGGCAAACTCCTCCGGGTCTATATTTCCACAGGTACGCTCCTCATGCCAGTGAAAGCCAGCATCAATCAGCAGGGCACCCTCTTTAATACCCTGTCGTTTGACTATAAATGGGGCCCCTGGCTCGATAATGGCAATATCCATGTCTTCCATATCGGTTGGGTGGTACCGGGGGGTAACCACCACATGGCAGCCTTCTTTTATGAACATTATGGCCAGCGGTTGGATTACATCAAAAGAATCTCCCACCAGCAAGACCCTCTTTCCGGACAGGGGTCCCCTAAATCTTCGGCTGATATCCATACAGGCCAGGGCCGCACAACTAACAAAATATGGTTCGCCGCCTATTAGCAGCCCCCGGTTGCAGGAGTTAAACCCATCTACATCTTTGCCCGGCGCTATGGCGGCTAGAAATTCTTCGCGATATGGTTCCAGTCCTTCCGGCACCGGGAGCTGGAGCAATATACCATCCACATCCTCATCCTGGTTCAATTCTTGAATTGTGGCCAGGACCCTCTCCCGGCTGGTATCCTCTGCCAGGTTGATTGACCTGGTTGTACCGCCGATTGCGGCTACGGCATTTCTTTTCAAGCCGGTGTAAAGTGCGTTTTCCTTGTTTGTACCAATATCTATGATAGCTAAACAGGGTGCAACTCCTGCTGCAGAGTTTGCCTGCTTTAAGCTGCCCTTAATCTCGTCCGCTATCGTTTTCCCACTGATTACTTTCATCCCGGTATCTCTCCCTATATTTTGGTCGGTATCTTGTCAATATATTGATTAAACTCCGGCTTTAAATAAAAAAGGAAGGTTCTACCTTCAAAAAGCCCGGTTGCTTAAGTTCTTGGTTAGGTCTTGTTCGCTCTAATTTTATCTAAAATAGCATTAATAAAACCAACCGAAGCCGGTTCACTATAGCGTTTGGATATTTCAATCGCTTCATCTATGGCCACTACCGATTGAGCTCCGACCTGGTAAAGTATCTCGTAACTGGCCAGGCGCAAAAGATTGCGATCTACAGATGACATTCTCTGCACAGTCCAATCTTTGGATAAGGCTGCGATAATCGCATCTATATCTGCAAGTCTTTCAATTGACCCCTCTATCAGGCTCCAGGCAAATTCGCTGTCTTTCTCCGCCAGGGGAGCTTCCCCAAGGAGATAATCAAAAGCTTGACGGGGTTCAGCGTTGACCTGGTCCACCTGGAACAGGACTTTAAAAGCTAATTCCCGTGCTTTTCGTCTGCTCAAATTGTTCTCCTTCCTAAATCTGCACTAATTTCGGTTTTTAAATAGATTCTTAACCCAGGCCTCCAAATCAACTTGCTCATCTATTTTTTTACCGATTTGATAACCAGCTAATATACAAAAGGCTATAAAAATCGTTTGCCAGAATCCATAGCTGACAAATAGGATGCTGGCAACCAACCCCAGAGTAATACCAATAGCCTTGCCACGATGCTCAGTCATTATATAAAGTATAATTTTCTCTAACATAATGCCTCCTTATTTGCTGGCCGTGTTGAAATCATCAACTAACACCTTAATCTCAGCAACTTGAAGACCGCCAACTTTCTCTAAATTGTCCCTAACTACATTCTGAAGAGATTGAGCAATTTCCGGCACACTATGCTCCGGGTTAATCATGGTATGTAGTTTGACTATTACACCCGCAGAAGAATTACTGACTTCTGGTCGTAATTCCTTAATTCCTTCTACCTGTCGTATTGCCTTCATAATGATGGCTTTGATGGCCGCAATGCTCATGGAGACTTCTCCGGCCATGCTATTTTCTACCACTACTGTATCCGCCACCCGCTTGGAGGGCTTCAAACCCCAGACCAGCATGATCAGAGCAATAATCGCCAGTATTATCCCCACCCCACCCAGTACCAATCTACTCTCAGGTGTGGATGCTGCCGTATTCAAATAGGTCAGAGGATCGGACCACCCCCAGGATACTGCAATTACCACCCCGGCAAGTGCTAGTATAACCAGGTTATAAATAAATAAAACCAAACGACCCATTACTGGCATAGTCAGCTCTCCTTTCCATAATTAACAAGAGAGATAACCCCCCGTCCATACAGGGGGGTATCTCTGTATACTGTCAATAGACTAATCCATCACCTGAGGCTCAATCGTCCCCTCGGCATCCTCGCTGGCAGTCTTCTTCGTCATTACTGATACTACATGAACATTTACCGCGGCAACAGTTAATCCGGTCATGGATTCAACGGCTACTTTGACCTCCCTCTGGACATTTTCGGCTACCTTGGGAATGGCATAGCCAAACTCAATTACAATAAATATGTCAATACTGGTTTGATCCCCACTAGATTCTACTTTTATACCCTTGCCCAGATTTTTCTTACCTAATTTTTCTACCAGGTCGGTACCCCAGCCACCACTCATGGAAGAGACACCCTCGACTTCTGAAGCCGCTATGCCGGCAACTGTAGAAACAACCTCGTCAGCAATACGAATTACACCCAAATCACTGGAGATTTCCGGTTTAGTATTTTCCATTTTTTCCACCTCCGCTATTATTATATAGTTATTCTACCAGCCAGACCGACGTTTTTCAATCTTTCTGTCCCAATATCTGTCTAACTATGTATTATTCATGCGTCTTTGAATAAAGTTGGTATAAACCTCACCTTTTTGGAAAAAGGCGTTATCTAATACTTTCAGATGAAAAGGTATAGTGGTGGCAACATTGGTCACCCTAAACTCATTAAGGGCTCTCCTCATCCGGGCAATAGCCTCTTCTCTATCCCGCCCCCATACAATTAGCTTGGCTACCATCGAATCATAATAGGGTGGTATGTTATACCCCGTGTAAACGGAAGAGTCAACCCTGATTCCCGGCCCTCCGGGCGGCAGATACTGGGTTACCAGGCCTGGAGAAGGACGGAAATCATTATCGGGATCTTCCGCATTAATCCTGCATTCAATAGCCCAACCATTTAATTTGATGTCTGCCTGCATATAGGTTAGCTTTTCACCGGCGGCAATCCTGATTTGTTCTTTGATAATATCAATTCCGGTGACCATCTCAGTAACTGGGTGTTCCACTTGAACCCGGGTATTCATCTCGATAAAGTAAAAGTTCTTATCCTTGTCAACCAGAAATTCCACAGTTCCCGCACTGGAGTAGTCTGCGGCCTGCGCCGCTTTGATCGCAACTTCCCCCATCGCGGATCTTAGTTCTGCATCTACAAATGATGACGGGGATTCCTCCAAAAGCTTCTGATGTCGTCTCTGCAGGGAGCAGTCCCTTTCCCCCAAGTGGATAAGGTTACCGTGTTCATCGCCCAGTATTTGTATTTCTATGTGGCGGGGTTCCTCGATGTATTTCTCAATATACACTTCATCGTTGCCAAAGGAAGCTCCCGCTTCCATCCTGGCCATACCCAAAGCTTCCTTGAGGGCCGATTTACTATGGGCCAGGCGCATTCCGCGCCCTCCTCCACCGGCCGATGCCTTGATAATTACGGGATAGCCAATGGATTCAGCCAGTTGGACATTTTGTTCCAGTGTTCCAGCCGCGCCATCACTACCGGGAACAACGGGTACGCCAACCTGTTTAACCAATTCTTTGGCCCTGACTTTATCGCCCAACAGATGTATGACCTTGGAGGGCGGCCCAATAAATTTTATTTTATTTGTCTCACATAACTCAGCAAAATAGGCATTTTCAGCCAGGAACCCATACCCGGGATGTATCGCCTGGACACCTCTGTTTAAAGCGGCAGCGATTATATTGGAAATATGCAAATAGCTTTGATTGGCGGGGGCGCCACCGATACATACCGCTTCATCTGCCATCTGAACATGCAGGCTATCTTTATCGGCTAACGAGTATACCGCTACGGTTTCAATGTTCAATTCCCGACAGGCTCTTATGATGCGCAGGGCTATTTCACCCCGGTTGGCAATTAATATCTTGCTAAACAAATTACCACCCCTGGTTCCTTTTTATCAAGAACATTACTTGATCGTACTCAATGGTCTGCGCATTTTCGACAGCAATATTCACAATAGTGCCATCAAATTCAGATTTAATCTCGTTCATGAGTTTCATCGCTTCCACTATACATAAGGTCTGCCCTTTAGTGACTTCATCGCCGATTTTCACAAAAGGTTCGGCATCAGGTGACGGGGATGCATAAAAAGTTCCCACCATGGGCGCAGTTACACTGACAATATTCTCATCCCGTAATTCTGCTGCTGCCTCTTCTGCTGCAGGCTGGCTGCTCTCAGCAGGGGTATTATGGTGAGATTCTAGTTTATTATCATTAGTTACCCCTTTTCGCAAACTTAGCTTGAAATCATCCCTTTTTATCTCCAGCTCAGCAATACTGGTCCGGTCCAGCAGCAATATCAATTCGCGTATTTGTTCTAAATCCATTTCTTCATCTCCCCTGACAATTGGCGTTTTTCTTGGCATCTCAATAGGCAGCACACTACCCTTCTCACCCCTGAGATCCTTGATCTCCTGTCCTGCTTCATCCCCGGAAAGGATCTGGGGAATGTCATCGCTGGCCTGCAATCTTCTATATTCGAAGAATTTGAGGGCAACCTGCGGAAACAAGATATAGGTTAGGATATCCTCTTCATTATCAGAAATATTAGCCGTTTCCTTTTTACCCTTTTCCCATAGGGGCTTAAGTAAATCTGCGGGTCGGACGGTAATAATCTCATCGTTCCCAATAATCTTCTCAATTATATCTCTTTCGATAGGAGCTGGAGGCTTCCCGTACTGGCCACGCACGTAGTCCTTCACTTCACCGGGACATAACTTATAGCGTTCCCCCATTAAGACATTCAGTACCGCCTGGGTACCTAGTATTTGACTGGTGGGAGTAACCAGGGGCGGGAATCCCAGATCCTTTCTGACCCGGGGTATTTCCTCAAGCACCTCGTCCAAGCGATCAGAGGCTTTTTGCTCCTCTAATTGAGCCACAAAGTTGGAAATCATGCCCCCGGGAACCTGGTGCTCGAAAACCTTCATGTCAGAAATCTTGGTGACTCCTCTTTCAAAGCCTTTGTGAGTTCGCAGTTGCTCAAAATACGTGGCGATTTCAAATAGATCATGCAGACTTAAACCGGTTTCCCAGGGCGATCCCTGCAGAGCCCTCACAATAGTTTCCACCGGAGGCTGCGAGGATCCAAAGGCCATCGGCACACTGGCCGTATCTATAATATCGACACCTGCCTCCACAGCCTTAATACAAGAGACTACCGCCAGTCCCCCAATATAATGAGTATGCAACTGAACCGGCAGTCGCACCTTTTCTTTCAGCAACTTGACTAATTCATAAGACACGTAAGGTGATAATAAACCAGCCATGTCCTTAATGCAAATCGAGTCAGCCCCCATATCCTTGAGATCCAGCGCTGTATCCACAAAATGATTAATGGTATGAACCGGGCTGGTCGTATACACCAAACAGGCTTGCACATGCTGACCAATCTTTTTCACTGCCCGCATACAGGTTTCCAGGTTCCTAATGTCATTCAAGGCATCAAAGACCCTGAAAATATCAATTCCGTTTTCAGCAGCTTTTTCTACAAACTTCTCTGCCACATCGTCTGGATAATGAGCATAACCTACCAGAGACTGTCCTCGCAATAGCATTTGCAGCTTGGTTTTGCGGACGTGTTTACGTATGAACCTGAGCCTTTCCCATGGATCTTCATTTAGATAGCGGATACAGACATCAAAGGTTGCCCCTCCCCACACCTCCAACGAATGGTAGCCAACATTGTCCATCATATCTAACACCGGGCGCATATCATCGGTGGTCATTCGGGTGGCCCAGAGGCTTTGATGCCCGTCACGCAGGCTGGTATCGGTGATTTTGATTTTACTCATCTCGCACCCCCCTGTTATCCAGCGTAAGTCTAATATACCCTTTATTTCATCTCTAGACAAAACATACTCAGGCCTAGACCTGAGTATGTCATTATACCATTACTTTTTAATTATATGGATAAGAGCCATTTATTTCAATCTATTTACCCCATGTATACAAATTCGCTATTTTCTATTGTTTTCAAATTTGACCACCAGGATACTTTTTTCAGCATATCCGGTAGCAACACTGACAGACTTTTTAATCTTTTCCTGCTCTGCCATACCCTGATGGCTGCCTTCCAACAGTACGGTGGTGGCAGCAGGCGTAATTACCACCGCACAGTCCTGAAAGCCCTGTGATTTTATCAATACTTCAGCCTGCAGTTCCTTTTCCTCCCGGTCAGCTAGATCCACTAATTTAAGATAAGCTGCTTCGAGAGCTTGGGGCGGACTGGCCGGATTATTGACGATGTCCTTGAGCAGACCCACCTCTTTGCTGCGTACCCTTTCTCTCTCCAATCGATATTCAGAAAATATTCCGCGCGGTGCGATTTCTGCTGCCTGCGAAATGCCTGGACTATTTGGGGCCCCGTTATTTGTTTCAACTATGGCCGGGCTGGTCGTAGGCGCTGATTCCCGCTGTAAACATATGTTAATAAGATTAATTCCTATAAAGGGAATAATAATTATGGCTGCCATAAGTGCCAGCAGTTTAATCCTATTCAGGCTTATAATCATAGCTTATCTCCTTTCCGGGCCACAACCCTGACCTGGTGGGGCGCAATATTTAACAGGGTAGTGGTGGCATCAGTAAGTTTTTCTTTCACTAAACTATTAGCCGCCCCCTCAGCAACAACCAGTACCCCTACTACTTCGGGAGCGCTGTCCTCCACCAACAGCGCTGCTCCTCCTGAGGCTGCTATATCACTGCTTTGGTTTTCCTCTGTAATATTTCTGTCACCGCTATTACGGTCCATTTCCTGGGTTTCCCGCCTCTCGTGCTTGGTATTGCGGGCATAGCTTTTCAAACCGTCCGAGCTCAGAGTTATGCTCACCTGGACAGTTCCAGCTCCCTCCACCTGTGACAAGATGCTCTCTAATTCCACGGCCAGGTCAGCTTTGGCTTGAGCTACACCCTCATACTTCATGGCGGAAGGGGCAGCGGTCTGCACAGGTACGCTGTTGTTAATCGGCCACATAAGCGAGAGAATACCCAGGCATACAGCTGCCACAATCAGATATTTACCCTTTTTACTCCAGTTTGCAGCCCCACTCTTTTCTAAGTCACCGGTGATTTTCTTTTTCCATTCATCCCACACTTTCTCATCCCCCCTCAAATATAATTTCAATATCCTGAACTGCCAGCCCATACAGGTTGCTCATCACTTGTTGCATTTTACGCCGTATTTCAGCCTGTTCTTCCTCACTCTTT
>JBAYYO010000045.1:0-10384 GCA_041672985.1 Syntrophomonas sp.
CAGTAGTAGCTCTGCCTAATGATGAAATGAAGGGGCGCATTATAGGGCGTGAGGGGCGCAATATTCGCACCTTTGAAACTCTGTCAGGAGTAGATCTGATTATTGATGATACACCTGAAGCAGTTATACTCTCTTCATTTGATCCAGTTCGCCGGGAAATAGCCCGGGTGGCACTTGAGAGTTTGGTATCTGATGGCAGAATACATCCCGCCCGGATTGAGGAAATGATTGAAAAGGCAAAAACTCAGATTGATCAACAGCTTAGAGAAATAGGGGAACAAGCTGCCTTTGAAGTAGGAGTACATGGATTGCATCCAGAACTAATTAGACTTCTAGGCCGTCTCAAATATAGAACCAGCTACGGACAGAATGTACTGAAGCACTCAATTGAGGTTTCATATCTGGCCGGAGTAATGGCAGCGGAATTAGATGTTGATATTATGCTGGCCAAGAGAGCAGGATTGCTGCATGATATTGGCAAGGCAGTGGATCATGAGGTAGTGGGACCACATGTCGAGATCGGTGTTGATCTGGCCAAGAAATACCGAGAGACCAAGGAAGTTATTCATGGAATTGAAGCGCATCACGGTGATGTTGAACCCCAGACTATCGAGGCCGTTTTGGTGCAGGCAGCAGATGCGATTTCCGCCTCACGTCCAGGAGCCAGGAGAGAAACGTTGGAAACCTACATAAAACGCCTGGAGAAACTTGAGAATTTAGCCAATGGCTTTGAAGGGGTAGATAAATCATTCGCTATTCAGGCTGGCCGAGAGATCCGGATCATTGTCAAACCCGAAGACGTTGATGATTTAGGAACCATCACCCTGGTTAAGGATATCGCCCGCAAAATTGAACAGGAACTTGATTATCCAGGGCAGATCAAGGTAATGGTGATTAGGGAGACCCGATCTATAGAATTAGCAAAATAATTGCGTCAGGCAGACTGATGCATAAAGTATGGGGACGGACCGTCTGCAGCGCAGTCAGGTCACGTCCCCCGTATGATTTATGGGATGGGCTGGGCCGTCGAATGTCTGAAGCTATCTCGGATGGTTTATTTTACATGTGAAATTAAGCAGGAAATATCTTTTCCTATAAGGAAACTATAATGATATTTATAAAAGGGGAAGATGTAATGGACATGGGGACAGGTTTGGATGCAATAATGTCGGTATTTATTCGTTATTCTGAATTAAGCGCTGTCAAATATGATGCTAAACGAGATATTATCAAGATAGAAATTGCTCTCAATGATGGCATAAAAACAGAACAGGGCAGCCGGTTTATTAACCGCTATCATCAAAGTATGGCACTTTATTATAATATGACCGATATGGAACCAATACATATTAATCTGCAATTTATTGAGAATTCAGGGATAACTATTTTAAGATTATATAGAGACAGCCAAACATTGAGAGAAGAAGAAATGGAACTTTATGTGCGATTAGTCAGGCAGGAATTTGCTTCTTTGCTAATAAGGGATGATAATGCTATAGTGGCGGTGGCACCTCTATCAGGCGATGAAAAGAGAAATCTATTGCACAAGATAAGGCAATCACATGATTCCTATCATAATATCTTTGCCTATCGGGATGAGGGCCGGGTATTTGTCTTTAATAAATAACTGGAGGAAATATAATTGAATATACTGGTAATAGGGGATATAGTGGGCAGGCCGGGTCGGGCTATAGTTAAATCCCTCTTGCCCAAACTACAAAAGGAAAATGATATCAGTTTTACCATCGCTAATGCGGAGAATGCCGCCGGTGGCCGCGGTCTCACCAGGGATGTCAAGGATGAATTATTGGGGGCTGGAATTGATGTTTTGACGATGGGAAACCATGTTTGGGACAATAAGAATATATTTAGTTTTATTGACGATGAACCCAGGCTGATTCGGCCGGCTAACTATCCCGGCGATTGTCCCGGTCAGGGCTGCCATATATATACGGTTGGTTTTAACAAGAAGATAGCAGTCATTAATGCTTCTGGAAGGATTTATCTGCCTCCCCTCGATTGCCCGTTTAAAACGGTTAGGGATATTTTGGATGATGTCTGTAACGTTGCAGATTACTCTATTATTGACTTTCATGCCGAGGCTACTTCCGAGAAGCTGGCTATGGGATATTATTTTGATGGTCAGGTAACCGCGGTTCTGGGTACCCATACCCATATACAGACAGCAGATGAGAGAATTATGCCCGGGGGAACAGCTTATATTACTGATTTGGGAATGACTGGACCGATTGACTCCATATTGGGTATGGAGAAGGAACCAATTATTCAGAAGTTCTTGAATGGGCGTCCGGCACGTTTTGATGTTGCGGCAGGCCCGGCCCAGATGCAGGGTGTTATTTTAAAATTGGATGAGGATAATAATAAGGTGCTGGGCATAGAAAGATATTCCTATAATCAGAAAATGTAAAATTAGATATTAAAAAGAAAATATAACCATTATTAATATAACAAAAGAAGGAATTACTGAAATCATTTAGAATATACTTCTTAAGAGCAACCTATTGATTCAATATTTGTAAAATGGGATTTATTATTGAAGGAGGCTATTTGATGGAAGTATTAAAGGTTTCAGCGAAATCTAGTCCAAACTCGGTTGCCGGAGCACTGGCAGGTGTTCTCAGGGAAAAAGGGGCGGCAGAAATTCAGGCAATTGGGGCAGGCGCCATTAACCAATCCATTAAAGCAATTGCGATTGCACGGGGATTTGTTGCTCCCAGTGGTATGGATTTAATTTGCATACCGGCTTTTACTGATATTATGATTGATAATGAGGAAAGAACAGCTATCAAGTTAATTATTGAACCACGATAATAGCCGCCTGATGATAGTAAATACTATTTAAATAGTCTTATAACCTGCTATATAAGCAGGTTTTTTGTTAATAGGAGTTAGGCCGCAATTCAGTTGCGCAAAGATTAATAAGGTGAGTTGCGGCCCGTATTTTAAACGGGGGTCACGCATTATTTGGTTATAAGATAATAACGTTTTTTATGCGGGAAGTCCTTCTTCATTACTATTTGTGACGCTAGCGGCAAAATGGAGGTTAATATGAAAATAGTTGATTTACATTGTGACACTATCTCCCACCTGTACAAGACAGGTGGTTCTCTGCTGCAAAACCAGGCTCAGTATGATATTGAGAGAGCCAGGTCTGCCAAGGTTTGCCTGCAGTTTTTCGCCCTATTTACAATGCCTGCGGATAGCAATACGTGTTTAAGACAGATTCTAAAGCAGATGGAGAAGTTTTTGGGGGAGATGGGACGTAATCCGGAGCATGTTTATCATATAACCAATCGTAATGACTGGTTAGAAGAAGATAAGTTGGATAAATTAGGCTGTATTTTACACCTCGAAGGTGCGGAATGCCTGGGCACGGATATAGAAATATTAAGATTGCTGTACCATGGGGGGCTGCGCAGTATGGGCTTAACCTGGAATCACCGTAATCTTCTGGCTGATGGAGGGGGAGAAGGAGACAATGCGGGAGGTTTGAGCCGTAAGGGCCGGGAAGTATTGCGGGAAATGGAGCGCCTGGGTATAATGCTTGATTTATCCCACATTGCACCTAAATCCTATTTTGAGGCGCTGGACTTGTATTCAAAACCGGTGTTGGTTACCCATGCCAATACCCAGGCCCTTTGTCTGCATTGGCGGAATCTGGATGATACCCAGCTGCGTGTTTTGGCGGAACATGGAGGAGTGCTAGGAATTACTCAGGTGGCCGACTTTATTCGAGAAGGGCAGGCCAGTATCGATGATATGCTTAATCACATTGTGTATGCCGCTGATTTAATAGGCGTGGAACATGTTGCCTTGGGTTCGGATTTTGATGGTGCTGATAATATGGTTATCGGCAATGTAAAAGGGTATGCGGAGCTGCCGGAACTACTGGCCGGAAAAGGATTTACACCCACTGAAACAGAAATGATATTGAGCGGTAATGCCCTGAGGGTAATAATGGAGATAATATAAGCAGCTGGTTTGAAATGAGGAATAGGCTATGTTTTATGATTTGCACGTCCATACCACCGCTTCCGATGGGATAAAGACTCCTGAAGAAGTGATCCTGAGTGCCATTGAGGCGGGATTAGCGGGATTGGCTATTACTGACCATGATACCGTAAATGGTTTGGAAACAGCCCGGCAATTCATCCAGATAAATGGGCTTGAGATTGATTTAATACCGGGAATCGAATTGAATACCGATTATGGAGATGACGAGGTACATATACTCGGATATTTCATTGACGACGGAAATGAGCAGCTGAGAAACAGATTGTCAGAAATACGTCAGCAGAGACGTTTAAGGGCCGAGAAGATGATCGCCAAACTAAAAGGCATGGGTATACAGATAGAGTTTGAGCAGGTAAAAGCACTGGCCCGGGGTGACCTGATTGGCAGACCCCATATCGCCAGAGCTCTGCAGGCCAAGGGGTATGTGGCCTCTGAGCAAGAAGCCTTCGCAAGATATATTGACCGTGGAAAACCAGCCTATATCCCGCGGTACAAATTTTCACCCGCCGAAGCCATCAGCCTCATTAACCTGGCGGGGGGAATAGCTGTTTTAGCCCATCCCGGTTTAATAAAAGAACACAGTAAAATATATGAAATAATTAAACTGGGGATAGATGGCTTGGAAGTATGTTATCCGGAGCACAGTCAGGAGCAGATACTTGAGTTCAGTCGGCTGGCCCAAGATAATAATTTATTAGTTACGGGCGGCTCCGATTTCCATGGGGAAGGTAGCACTGAAAGTCGGAGCCATCTTGGTTGTTCCGGTGTTAATGAAGAAACTATGAATCAAATTTTAGAATATTATAAAAATAAAAAAATAAAAATATACCATCTTGGCAGGATTTTTAACCCTTACCATAGAACATAGATTAGTGTCATTTTATGAGTTTTTTTGAAGGGTAGGGGTAGGATGAGAAAAGTTTGGTTAATTGGTGTATTAGCTATTTTTATAAGTCTTGGGGCAGGGGGTAATGTGGTTATGGCCACTCCCGTTGCGTATACTGTTAAAACAGGAGATTGTCTGTGGAATATAGCGAGTACCACCGGAGTAAGTGTTGATTCTATAAAACAGTTAAATGGCCTGAGTTCTGATCTGTTGCATATAGGTCAGGTGCTTACTTTAAGCAATTCTGCGGCAACAGTTGTACAAGCTGCACCGTCAGTCCCCGCAGGGGATTCTTCCTCCGTATATGTTATTCAGTTAGGGGATAACCTGTGGACCATAGCCCAGAAATTTGGTACTACAGTTGATAATATCAAGGCACTTAATGGATTAACCAGTGATGCGCTTTATGCAGGAGAAACTCTGCAAGTTAGCGGTGCGGTAGCCAGTATGGCTGTTTCAAGATCTGGGGACAATGTTACGGGAGCCAGAGTTGTGGCCAAAGCGGCTCAATACCTGGGCACACCTTATAAATACGGAGGGTCCAGCCCGGGTGGGTTTGATTGTTCCGGGTTCTCTTCCTATATATTCCGCCAATTTAATATATCGTTATATAGATCTGCTGCCGCTCAGTATGGAAATGGAGTTGCAGTCAGCAAAGCTAATCTTATTCCCGGCGATCTGGTGTTTTTCAATTGTGCCGGCAGTGGGATCAGCCATGTAGGGATTTACAGTGGAAATGGCCAATTTATTCATTCCAGTTCACCGAACAGCGGAGGAGTTATCTATTCTCCTCTGAATACAGGTTATTATGGCAACACTTATGTAGGGGCCAGAAGGGTTATTAAATAGAACATCGCAGGAGGATTATAAATGGAAAACGATATATTCGGTATTTCATGTTCAATAACGGAAACTAATGAATTCAAGGATCTCGAAACACGGGAATATGATATTGGTCCGGATAGACTCTTGGCCGAGATTATGGAGAAAAAAGTATTTAGCAATGCTGAGATAATGTGGGTATTGAGAAGGATGGTATTCTTCTATGGTAAAAAGGACAGTTTACTCAAGTTAGCCCCACCGGAGAGACTAATGACGAATATGAACGATATTTTGAGGGCTTTCTATATCCTCTTTGATTTGCTGAGTCCGGAAATGGATGATAATATCCGTAGTTATATTTCGACCCGGTTAACGAACGCTACCTGGGGAGTGAGCGCTCGAACCCGGGAGTATTTATATAAAATTAATTAAACCTTGACTTAAGCGAGGTTAACAATTGAATGTCTACAGGTTTTTGATTTGGTTCCGTAGTCTGCATGTAATACCGCCCAGAGGCGGTATTGTTTTTGGGTGCGCTGGTGAAATCTCAATGAATGAGAAAATGAAGTGCAGAGGGGTATTGCATGGATATTAACTGCCGAGCACAGAATATTAAAGCGATAATAAAATTGGAAGGTAGAATTGGACTCTGCAACAGATGTCCTGCACTGCTTAAATGTACCAGTAAACCTTCCTTTGGTAAGGGCGATTTAGAGCCGGAGGCTATGGTGATATTTGAATGTGAGAGTACTCATACTCAAGATATTAATTGGGTTGTTGAACTGAGAGAATCCATCCAGAAATATTTTAATATAAATAGTGTTTATCACACCTTCTTGGTTCGTTGTCAGCCTAAAGCCTGTACTCGGGGTCAGGATATTTCCTGCACTCTAAACGGCAAGGTGCTGGATCGCAATAATATTTGTCTATTCACCAACCAGCCTTGTGATGGAATTCCTGTTAAACCTTCCAATGAAGAAGTAATCAATTGTCTATATTTTCTATTAGAAGAAATAGAGGTTCTTAAACCGAAATATGTATTTTTATTTGGTAGCAGGGTAAGTGATTTTGTCTTAAAAACATATGGGGTTTTTGAGTCGCGTCCGGGACAACAGTTATTTGAACATGAAACAGCTACTTTTATAAGTATGGTGGAGGAAGAGGCATATAGTAATAAGGATTTTAAAAAAGTAGCGACCTTAATCAATAAGCACTAAAAAACTGCCAATACAAACATGAATAGTCAAATGATTACATGAGGATGGACTTTACAGTCTGTCCTCTGGTCTTTTGTGCGCTCTTTATGAATAAAATTGTCTGAGACAGATTCATGGGGGCGTGAGAATGAGCGAAATTTCATGGTGGAATAAAAGCGCAGCAGATGTGATGAAAAGCATTAATAGCGATTTGGATTTGGGATTGAACCAACGTGAAGTTGCTAGTCGTCAGTTGCATTTCAGCAACGTAATGGAAGCAGGCGCTGCAATTCATCCTTACCGTATTCTCTTGAATCAATTTACTGATACCATGGTTTTAGTGCTGTTAGGCGCTACGGTCGTGTCCGGCATAATTGGAGCTATGGCAGATGCTATTACAATTATGACTATCGTGGTAATCAATGCCATCCTCGGTTTTATACAGGAATACAAGGCAGAGCGGTCTTTGGAAGAAATAAAAAAGATGGCTTCGCCTTTTGCAACCGTCATTAGAAACGGACAAAGGCTTATGATTGCGGCGTCAGAGTTGGTGCCAGGTGATATAGTATTAGTGGAGGCTGGCGATAAAGTGCCTGCTGATATTAGAATGTTGCAATCATTTGGCCTGGAGATAGATGAATCTGCCCTCACCGGGGAATCTGTACCTGTGGAGAAGAATGCTGGTATTATCTGTCCACCGGATTGTGCTCTAGCGGAAAGAAGCAACATGGCGTTTATGGGTACAGCTGTCACCAGAGGAAGGGGTAAAGGTGTAGTAGTAGGCACCGGGATGAATACGGTTATGGGTGAAATTGCGGGAATGATGAGGGAAGCAGAACCGGACCTGACCCCATTACAGGTAAAGTTGGATGGGCTGGGTAAAGTATTAATCGTTGTCTGTTTAGTTGTTTGTGCAGTAGTTACCATGCTTGGCATTGCGCGAGGGGAAAACGTGATGACCATGTTTATGGCAGGAATCAGTCTGGCGGTGGCGGCCATACCGGAAGGACTTCCTGCCATAGTAACTGTAGTGCTTGCGCTGGGCGTACAAAGAATGGCTAAAAGAAACGCCATAGTGAGGAAACTGCCTGCGGTTGAAACCCTGGGTTGTACTACGGTAATTTGCTCTGACAAGACTGGCACTCTGACCCGTAACCAGATGACAGTCAAGAAGATTGCCACCTTTGATAAACTAATTGATATTGAAGGGGATGGGTATCAACCGATAGGCCGACTGATTAATCAGGACAAAAATAATGCGGTGGTAGATAAAACAATGGGGATACTTATGGATGTGGCTGTTAACTGCAACAATTCTGATCTAAAAAAGGTTAGTGGCAGCTATGAAATCCAGGGTGATCCGACGGAAGCCGCTTTATTGGTCATGGCAGCTAAAGCGGGAAAACCACCCAAGAAAACGGTATTGAAAGAAATTCCCTTTGATTCGGAACGTAAAAAGATGAGCGTGGTAGTTGATGATAAGGGACCATGCCTGCTGATCAAAGGGGCTCTTGATGTGATCATCAATTCTTGTTCACATATAATGAAGGATGACAAAGTTAGCCGGATAACTGATGTTGATAAACTTCACTTTTTGCAATTGCAGGAGATATGGGCGGCGGATGCGTTGCGCATCCTTGGTTTTGCATATAAAAACCTCACCCATCAGGATTGGGAGCACCAACCTGAAAACAGTCTGGAATCTGAGCTGATACTGGTGGGTATGTGCGGTATGATGGACCCTCCTCGGCCTGGAGCCGCTAAATCAGTCAACCTCTGTCTTACGGCGGGAATTGTTCCGATTATGATAACCGGCGATCATCCTCAAACTGCCGCCGCTATTGCCAAAGAAATCGGGATAAGTAAAAGTTTAAAAGTGGTGCCAGGCACCGAAATTGACAACTTATCGGATGATTTGTTGTATAAAAGAGCCATGCAGGATCGAGTCTTTGCCAGGGTATCGCCGCAGCACAAAAATCGAATTGTAACCGTGCTTAAAAAAAGGAATCAGGTTGTTGCTATGACTGGAGATGGAGTGAATGATGCCCCGGCTATCAAGACCGCAGATATTGGCATAGCGATGGGAATTAGCGGCACTCAAGTAAGCAAAGAAGCGTCCGCCATGATATTGACCGACGATGATTTTTCAACTATTGTGCAGGCTGTCTATGAGGGTAGAGCAATATATGACAACATCAGGAAGTTTATCCGTTATTTGCTGGGCTGCAATATTGGGGAGGTTCTGGTAATGTTTGTGTCTTCCCTGATGGGTCTGCCCCTGCCTTTGATACCCATTCAACTGCTCTGGGTGAACCTGGTAACGGATGGACTGCCGGCTATGGCCCTGGGAATCGAACCGCCTGAACCGGGCATTATGAATCGGGGGCCACGGCCCAAAAACGAAAGTATATTTGCTCATGGACTGGGTTGGATAATATTCAGCCGGGGGACCTATATTGCGGCCATTACGATAACTGCTTTTCTGGTTGGTTTTATAGGGGCGCGGATAAACGGAGTCGACGGTTTGCCCCTGGCTCGAACCATGGCGTTCACCACCCTGGTTTTCGCTCAATTATTTTATGTTTTCGAATGTCGTTCAGAAAGGTATTCACCCTTTGAACTGGGTTTCTTTACCAACAAATTTCTGGTTGGGGCGGTATCATGTTCAGTCTTTATGCAGCTTTCGGTCCTGTACATTCCCTTTATGCAAGGGGTATTTAAAACCGTCCCCTTATGCGGTTGGGAATGGCTGGTCATCTTATTTCTTTCGGGGGCTAAATTGATCTGGCGTTTCATATTGTATACCTGCCAGGCGTTTTTGGCATCCCGCCGCGCATACACGGTTTGATTGGGAACATTAGCTCAGGGAGAAATGACTTGCTTCGGATGAAGCCAATATTTTAGTTTTAAATTTGTTTTATCCATAGCTAATGCTTCGCATGCAGCAACTTCCCGACATCTCACTGGAAGGGCCTCAATATGACGTTAGCCTAAAATGGGGCATGTTATACAGGAATTTGTACCGACAATCAGCAGTCTCAATTGACATAAAGATTTATAACTGCTATATTCATTTCAAGTGGGCAGATGCCCGCAAAGACATGTTCGTCTTCCGTTGGGGCGGAAAAGGAAATGGCCAATTAAGCTGAAGTTTTTTGTATGAGGGCTGCAATTTAATTGCAGCCCTTCGTCTGTTGCCTATGAAATTCTGTCGAGTGTTGGTAGTAAGGTTTATTTTATCATTGGAAAAGAATCCTGAATCGAACAATTATTGGAGGTTTATATGAAGTTAAGCATAGAATGTCTGCCCTGTTTAATCAATCAGGCAGTTAGAATGGCCAAGGTACACCTGGATACTGAAGCAGAACAGCGTAGTCTGGTAAAAAAAATTATGCTGGAGATTGCCGCTATCGAAGACCAGGCTAGCGCACCGTATGCAGCTCAG
>JBAYYO010000046.1:0-9846 GCA_041672985.1 Syntrophomonas sp.
ATGGAATTTAACCTGCTTGATTACAGCCTGATTATAATTCTAGCATTAAGTGTATTAATAGGCTATACAAAAGGATTTATAGGTGCAGTAGGCGGAATTGTTACTACCCTGGTCAGTCTGGGAATTGCATATTTATATCGGAACGCGGCTGCAGATTACCTGCAGGAACATTATGAAGTGGTCAGTTCCCTGACGGCGCTATTGGAAAAACGTCTTTCGATCCCTACTGGAGGGCAACTTAACCAAACCGATATTATTTCCTCGCTGCCGCTGGTCGATGAAGGGGTGGCCCTTCTACATCGCCAAATCACAGAAATTGCGTATCTGCTCGTGGCAGTACTATGTTTTCTGTTACTATATATCGTAAGCCGCTGCTTGTTAAATTTTATGTGCACGCTGATAGAAAAAGTCCTCCAGCAGGGTATAATAGGAAGAGTAAATCGGGTGGGGGGAATAGTGATAATACTGACCCAGAACCTAATAATAATAGCAGTCATAGCCGGGTTATTAAGTACACCCCTGGAATTAGGAGCAGATTTAGGGATGAAAAATGCCTCCCAACTGGCGGTTTATATGGAGGAATCTGTTACCTTTCCGTACCTGCTGAAGATCTTTGCGCTTCTAAAGGCTTTTATAGGCATAGGCGTATAGATTAACCAATACTATGAGAGATTATATAACACGACTTTCGAATTCGACTTAAGGCAAATGCTTGCCTTTTCGATAAGTAATGCTCTTTTATCAAAAGCGAAGACTGAATTATAGCAGCAACAAATAGAAAGGGGATCTCGCCATGCAAGTAAACAGCAGTAAAAAGGATCGAAGTTGTTGGTCCCGGCTGGACGAAGAGAAAACCAAGGCAGCCTATCAATTTTGTGATGGATATATTGATTTCCTCAGTCAGGTTAAGACTGAACGGGAAGCGGTGGAATATATAAGCCGCCGGGCCCAGGAAAAAGGGTTTAAAGAGATAGGTAAATATGACTCCCTGCAAGCTGGGGATAAGATTCTTATGACCAGCAAAGGCAAGATAGCCGCACTGCTCGTGATAGGGGCAATGCCGCTTGAAGCGGGTTTTAATCTGGTGGTATCCCACCTGGATTCACCGCGCCTGGACCTCAAAGCCCGGCCGGCCTATGAAGCGGATGGAATGGCGCTGCTAAAGACCCACTATTACGGTGGAATTAAGAAATATCAATGGCTGGCCATGCCCCTGGCACTGCATGGGGTGGCAGTAAAGAAGGATAGCCGGGTAATCCGGGTTGTAATCGGCGAGGAAGCCAGCGATCCAGTCTTTACAATTGCCGACCTCTTGCCGCATTTAGCCAAAGACCAGATGGACAAGAAAATGTCGGAAGCGGTAAATGCAGAAAGCCTCAATGCCCTCATAGGCAGCCGTCCCCAGCCAGATGAGGATGATGATCCCATTAAAGCCCAGATAATGAATCTTCTAAGGGAGAAATATGACATTGAAGAAGATGATCTAACCAGTGCGGAGCTGCAGTTGGTTCCTGCCTTTGCGGCCCGGGAAGTCGGTATTGATAGGAGCATGGTGGGGGCCTATGGACAGGATGACCGGGTATGTGCGTACAGCTCATTAATGGCGGCCTTAGCGGTGGAGAAGCCGCAACGCACAGCCCTGTGCCTTTTCGTGGATAAAGAAGAAATAGGCAGCGCCGGCAATACTGGGCTGCAGTCCCTCTTGATTGAGAATATTACGGCGGAAATTATGCACAAGGCCGGAATCCATGATTATTACAGTCTGCGACAAGCCCTGGCACGGTCCTATGCCCTTTCCGCAGACGTAAATGCAGCTGTAGATCCTAACTATCCGGAAGTCTTCGAGAAAATGAACTGCTCCTTCATGTCGCAGGGGTTAGTTATGACTAAATACACTGGCTCGCGGGGAAAATCAGGCTCTAACGATGCCAACCCCGAGTTCCTGGCCAGGATCAGACACCTTTTTGATGGGGCCGGGGTAATCTGGCAGGTGGGGGAACTGGGTAAAGTAGATATTGGCGGCGGCGGCACAGTTGCTCAATATATTGCCCAGTACGGCATGGAAGTGGTAGACTGCGGGGTAGCAGTGCTGGGAATGCACTCACCTTTTGAGGTAACCAGCAAACTAGATATTTATATGGCCTATCTGGGCTATAAAGCTTTTATGCAAGAATTTTAAAATCAGCCGAGGAGATACTCGGGCATGGCTATTATCAAAGAATTGACAAGCCTGCCCAGAGCGGGGAGAGGTGATTCAGGATGGAAAAGCTCCTTAGACTTACGGAAATGGTCCGGGCAGCCGGATGAGCTGCCAAGATAGGTCCGGGGACCTTGGAAGAAATGCTTAACGGCCTGGAATGGCCCCATGACAAAGATCTTTTGGTGGGAATAAGCAGCCGTGATGATGCCGGAGTTTATCGCCTCAATGATGAACTGGCCATAATTCAGACCATGGACTTCTTTACCCCTATGGTGGATGATCCCTATATTTTCGGGCAGATAGCAGCAGTCAACGCCATTAATGACGTTTATGCGATGGGAGGTCGGCCGCTCCTGGCGATGAACCTGGTCTGCTATCCAAAATGCGCAGATATGTTCATGCTTCGCAAGATACTGGAGGGCGGGCTCAGCAAGGTGACAGAGGCAGGCGCCTTGATAGTAGGGGGACATACGGTAGATGACAACGAGCCCAAATATGGTCTGTCAGTATGCGGGCTGGTACACCCCCAACAAGTAATCAAAAACAGCACAGCCCAACCCGGGGATCGGCTATTTTTAACCAAACCGTTGGGAAACGGTATTATTGCCACGGCCATTAAGGCGGAAATGGCGTCGCCGTCTGCGACGGAGGAGGCCGTGTACTGGATGAGGATGTTAAATAAAATCGGTTGCGAAGTTATGCAGCAAGTGGGAGTTAACGCGGCTACTGATATAACCGGGTTCGGACTGGCGGGACACCTTTATGAACTGGCCGCAGGCAGTGATGTAGAAGTGGAGCTGAATACTGACCAGATCCGCTTTATGGAGGGCGTAATTGAGTATGCCAATCTGGGTTTGGTTCCGGGGGGGGCCTATACCAACCGGGAATATTTGGCCGACAAAGTGGAATACCAGGAGGAAATTGATATAACGCGGCGCGATTTGCTATTCTCGCCGGAAACCGCGGGGGGACTGCTGGTGGCGCTGGCTGACCATAAAGCAGATGCGTTCCAGAAGGCCATGCAAGAGCACGATTGCATGTGTTATGAAATCGGACGGGTACTGCAAAAGGGCTTCCGACCTATAAAAATAAAGAAATAATAAGAGGGCGCTGCATCAAGTTTTAAGCAGAGGCGGCAGTGGGAGGGAGACCATGGAGAGAAAAACTTTTAAGCTTGGGGATATTGTTAAAATGAAAAAGCAACATCCTTGCGGCAGCTATAACTGGGAAGTAGTTCGTATGGGGATGGATATTAAAATCAAGTGCACCGGGTGTGGGCGTCTGGTAATGCTGCCTCGCAATGAGTTTGAGAAAAAAATGGTTCGCGTAGTTGATAACCAGTGATGGAGAAATAACACTTTGACTCTTTGATGCATATAATGTAGCAGTATTTTACCAGGCATCCAAGGAGTGAGGAATAAGTGTTAAGAATAATAACCGATAAACAATTTTCAGCCGGCGATCTGGTTACAGTAAAAAGTTCACGTAACGAAGGACCCTTTTGTATTATTGGGTTTAAAATCAATGAGCACAAGCAGGAGGTAGCAGTTCTGAAAGCACTTTTCAATGATACAGATATTATTGAAAAACCTTTGTCAGACCTGAAAAGCTTTCTGATTAAAGGTAAATTGTAAAATAAAGGTTGCACGTTATTATACATTACTGCTATAATAACGTGTAAGTCCCTGCTCCGAACATGAGTTCGGAGCCCTGGCTCGTATAGACGAGCTTAGTCCAGAGGGAGGAGGTGTAAGAATGCGTGATTATGAGATGATGTTTATCATCAAGCCTGATCTGACTGAAGAAGTAATCGTTGAAATCAAGGAGAGACTGCGTAAGATTATTGAGGATTTCGGCGGCGAGTTTACTGACGAAGCAGGCGGATGGGGCAAGAAGCGCATGGCGTACAGAATTGAAGACTATGCAGAGGGTATCTATTGCTTGTGGCATTTCAAAGGCATGCCCGAGACTGTTCAGGAATTGGACAGGGTTATAAAGATATCTGATAGTCTAATGCGCCACATTATTATACGAAAAGACGAAAAGTAGTGTTGAGCAGTCAGAGAGGAGAGAAATATGTTAAATAGGGTAATTCTTATTGGGCGCCTTACGCGCGATCCGGAACTAAAATACACTCCCAACGGAACTGCGGTGGCCACTTTTTCTCTGGCTGTGAACCGCAAATTCAATAGGGATGAAACTGACTTTATCGATATTGTGGCCTGGAGGGGCCTGGCTGAGAACTGTGCCAATTACCTGGGCAAAGGAAGAATGGCTGCAGTGGAGGGCCGATTGCAGATACGTACCTATGAAAACAAAGAAGGGCAGAAGCGGAAAGCTACTGAAGTGGTAGCTGATGACGTCCGTTTCCTGGACAAACCTGGTACGGGCTCCGCTTCCGGATCAGCTTCCGCCTCTTCCCGCCGGGAACCTGATCCATGGGAAGATCTGGGGCGCGAAGTGAGGCTGGAAGACATTGATATCGTAGATAAAAAAGAAGAGGATGATATACCTTTTTAATAAAGGAGGACAACGACCTTGATGAAGCGAGACAAGCGTAAAAAAAGACGTCCGTGTAATTTCTGCGCGGATAAAGTCGAGGGTATAGATTATAAAGAACTGGTCAAGCTACGCCGCTATGTTACCGAGAGGGGCAAGATTCTTCCCCGCCGGATTACCGGTAACTGTGCCCTGCATCAGCGGCAGTTGACAGTGGCGATAAAAAGGGCGCGGATAATGGCCTTGTTGCCCTATACTTCAGAATAGCACTGACTTCGCCGACAATTGTGAAAAACTAAAAGCCCGCGCTTAAGCGGGCTTTAGGGTGTTGACAAAGTCGACACCCTGGCAGAGCGAGCAAAAAAGGTCAAGAGCAAGGCAATCAGAAGGACCGTGATTGAGACGTACATATGGGTACGTCGAATAGAGCGGGTCCTTCCGAATTAACGCAGCTATTGATCTTTTTTGACGGTCTGAAGCCCGCGCTTAAGCGGGCTTTTCTCATACCCGGGTATCGCTGGCCAATGTTGGGACTCGAGAGGCCCCGGGCCGCTGCAGCGAAGTGTTTAGCCTCCAAACATTTTGTCCGCCGGCTGATAAAGGTCAGGCAGGAAAAAGTGGATACGATGCAGAACAAAATAGATTGGAGGTGTCTTTTAATTGAAGAGAGAGATGGACATTACAGCCAATCTGAAAGTAATTGAGTGGCTCAAAGCAGACCTGGTTGAGACGGTGGGGACATTGTTCAAGTCAATGTTGAAGGCGGGCAACGATGCAACTGTTGACGCACTGGCTACACTAATAATTATTGCCTATGTTCTGGCACGCAGGGTGGGCATAAGCTATCAGATAATTGAAATGAGAGTCAAGCACAAGCTGAATAGCAGCATAAACGATGGCATCGAAATTGAACAGGAGCACGGGGACCTGACCCATCTCCGAAAGTATCTGGAGAGCAAAGAGCAAAAAAAGAGGTGATAACTTGCCAGGATTTGTATATCTGATACTTATATCATCTGCGGCCTGTCTGGCTATGAGCACTTTACCATCGTTGGCTTTTGTGAGTGGGATAATATGGGGTATATCGCTGCTGCTGGGAGGGCATTTTACAAGTCGAAATCATATGCTCCTCATATTCGCGCTCAATATTTTACTGCTGTACGGGTTGGCCGGAAGCAGTAATTTATTTTTTTTACTTATTTTTGGGACGCCTTCCTTTATAATGGGACTTCTATTGGCAGCTAAAAAAGGCTATTATGAATTGCAGAGGTGGGGCATGGTTTCAGCCCTGCTGCTGGTCAGTTTGTTTATCGGCTTGGCCTATTATAATAACGGGGACGTAAACACTCTGCACACGGAACTCAATCAGTATTTGGAGGACAGCATTGAGCTGGCTGAAGAGAGCGGGTTCATAGAGCTCTACGAGCAGCAGGGCATCAGCCCTGAAGAGATGAAGAACATCCTGGCCGGGGCAGCGCAGTGGTTTTTCATGCACCTGCCTGCGCTTTACTATCTACAGGCTATACTGGCTGTATTTCTAGTGTTAACTTTGAGCGCCTATATCAGCCGCAAAAGGAACCTGCCTATTCTGACCCATAAACCCTTTGCAGAGGAAATAATGCCCTGGCAATTCGTCTGGGCGATTATAATAGCCCTGGCTTTATGGATATGGGGTCGGGATCAAATGACGAATATGTATTATGTGGGTTCCAACCTCCTGGTTGTAGGGGCGCCGGTTACCGTATACTATGGACTTTCCAGCCTTAAGTACCAGTGGATGAGAATTACCCCCCGCGCCCAGAGATGGGCCCTGATCATATTTATTATGAATATGCTGGTATTTACACTGCCCGCTACAATTTTCATTGGCCTTTGGGGGCTATTTGATTCATTATTAGATTATAGAAAACTTAATCACAAGAAGGAGGAGACGAGATGAAGGTTATTCTAACCGAAGATATTAAAAAACTGGGTGTAATGGGGCAAATTGTGGAAGTAACGAACGGCTATGGCCGCAATTACCTGATCCCGCACGGATTGGCAGAGGAAGCCACCAAGGGCAAAGTAAGCGAAATAGAGGCCAAGAGCCTCAAGGCGGAAAAAAGGAAACACTCGGAAAAAGAGCGGGCGGAAGCGCTCAAGCAACAGCTGCACGGCCAAAAAGTGGAGATAAAAGTCAAAGCCGGTTCCGGCGATAAACTCTTTGGAGCGGTTACCGCCAAGGAAATAGCGGAGAGCTTGCAGGCAGCATTTGGGGTAACAATCGATAAGAAGAAAATAGACACCGGTGATCCTATTAAACATCTGGGGACCCATAATATTAAATTGAAAATATATCCGGCGGTTCAAGCCGATATTAAACTAGTGGTAGTACCTGAGTAATCAGGGGAGGAAACAATCGATGCGATACTCGATCAAGCCCAAGCAGCAGCAAGAAATGCAGACGGATAAGGAAATCACTACCAGCGATAGGATAGCGGCCCTTTTCAAGCAATTAAATGTACTCTATGGAACCCAGGGGTTTATCCTGCGCGCCAGCAAACTGGATGCGATAGACATGATTAACTCAGAGCAGATTCTCGACCGGGTATTGGCTTTGCAGAAGCTGCTCGAAGAAGACCCGACCCTTACTGAGCGGGCGGCAACTGAGGATTTAGGAGACATCTTAGATCATCTGGAGAATCTGGCCGCAGATAAGTATGCCCGGAGAGCGGTGGAAGAGCAACTGGAACAGCGAGTCCAGCAGAGAATGGAAGAGAAATATAACGACTATCTGCAGGATATTAAGCTGGAGGTTGTCAAAGAACAGAGCAATCACCATGAAAATGCACAAACCCTGAAGAAATTGGGACAATTGGAGAAGATGGAACGTAGCGGGTTAAAGGGTTCGGCGTTTGAGCGGCTGCGGCCGGGGCAAATCGAGGAAGTCATAGGTCAGCAAAAAGCTCTTAAAGCTTTAATATCCAAGCTTAATACCCCTTTCCCCCAGCATATCCTCTTATACGGTCCACCCGGGGTGGGTAAAACAACCTGTGCTCGTCTGGCCATGGAAATGGCCAAAACCAGACCGGGCAGCGTTTTCCGGGAGGACGCGCCATTTGTAGAGGTGGACGGAACCACATTGAGATGGGATCCGCGCGAATCCACCAATCCCTTGCTGGGATCAGTACATGATCCTATTTACCAGGGTGCCAGGCGGGAATTGGCCGAAGAGGGCATACCGGAACCTAAGCTGGGACTGGTTTCAGATGCCCATGGAGGAATTCTTTTCATAGATGAGATTGGAGAAATGGACAGCTATCTGCAAAATAAATTGTTAAAAGTGATGGAGGACAAGCGGGTATTTTTCGAATCATCCTACTATGACCCCCATGACGAACGGGTGCCGCAGTACATTAAAAAAATATTCACAGAAGGGGTTCCGGCCGACTTCCTGCTTATCGGGGCCACTACCAGAGCCCAAAGCGAGATAAGCCCTGCTTTTAGATCACGGTGCATGGAGGTTTTTTTTGAGCCGCTAACCCCCGCACACATCCAGCAGATCGTGACCAATTCCGCGCGTAAGCTGGGGATAGAAATAGATAGCCAGGTTAGTAAAATTATAGGTGAATACAGCCACGATGGGCGCAGTGCCAACAAAATACTGGTGGATGCCTATGCGTTGGCCCTCAATGCGGCCCCTATTAATACTGATCGGCTTCGGGTGGAACCCGGCCATGTTTATGAAGCAATTCAAAACAGCCGGATATCACCCTACATAGTAAGCAAAGCTACAGAGGATACTGAAATTGGAAGGATCTTTGGCATAGGCTTGTCAGGTCATCTAGGATCCCTGATAGAGCTGGAGGCAATCGCCTTTCCGGTTGACGCCGGAGCAGGCACGATTCGCTGCAACGATACCGCCGGCACAATGACCAAAGACTCGGTTGTTAACGCCGCGGCAGTTTTTCGCAAAGAAAGCGGTCAAAACCTTAATAACTATGATGTTCATATTAATATCATTGGGGGAGGCAAGGTTGATGGACCTTCGGCAGGCGCCGCCATATATCTGGCCATAAACAGTGCCGTCTTGCAGCGGCCAGTGCGCCAGGATATAGCCATAAGCGGCGAGATATCCATACAGGGACGGGTAAAGCCAGTTGGAGGCATCTATCAGAAGATCATTAGTGCCAAACAAGCGGGAATCAGGAAAGTACTTATTCCCGCCGAAAACCGGCCCGATATACCAGTGGGGATTAAGGGGATAGAAATAATACCCATAAAATATGTACAAGAAGCGTACCCACATGTTTTTGAAGATTGTTAAGCGCCGCATTCCTCTGAATATGTTCAGGGGTGGTCCAATCTGATATGAAAGGGGCGTAGAATTCCTTCAATATCGCGCTGCTACCATCATTGACACTATATTGCCCTTCTGGTACTATAAATAGGTTGGGAGCAGAGCGACATTGCAAGGGTATGAGGTCCCTGTGATTTCATACATTAAACCAGGAGGTGGGTTAATGCCGGCCGTAGTGTTAGTAGGTGCGCAGTGGGGTGACGAGGGAAAGGGAAAAATAACAGATTTTCTAGCTGAGGAAGCTGATTGCGTAGTAAGGTACCAGGGCGGAAGCAATGCCGGGCATACAGTCGAATTGGCTGATGAGAAGTTTATGTTGCATTTAATACCATCGGGAATATTGCACGCCGAAAAGATCTGTGTAATTGGTAATGGCGTTGTCATAGATTTAGCCAAAGTTATTGAAGAGATTGACGGCTTGCATCAAAGAGGTATTAATACCAGCAACCTGAGGATAAGCAGCCGAGCTTCAGTAGTTATGCCCTATCATAAAAAGATCGATGAGATTGAAGATCGCACCAAAAAAATAGGTACTACTAAACGGGGGATCGGACCAACCTATGCTGATAAAATCAGTCGGGTAGGTTTCAGAATTAGCGACCTTCTGCATGAAGAGTACTTCCGGGAGAGATTTACGGCGGAAGTAGCGCGCAAAAACCGTCTCTTGGAAGAATTCTATAACGAACCCGGTTTTGATGCTGAAGAAATGATAGTACAACTGATGGCTCAAATTGAGACATTGAAAAAATATATTGCCGATACAGGCTTCCTGGTGCACACCAACCTCAAGGCCGGGAAGAAAATCCTT
>JBAYYO010000047.1:0-9825 GCA_041672985.1 Syntrophomonas sp.
GGCCTGGTCGCGTTACTGTGTCAACTCTTTCGTAACCGGCGGCGACCAACTGGCGGAGTAGATTGTTAAGCGGATAATCCTGACCCACTTCCAGGGGCAGGTTGGCTTTTTTTATATATTGCGGGGAAATGATACGGTAGAGCAAACCACCTATTGTCGTGATAATGATTGATTTACGGCGCGGATGATTCAGCAGTTCCTGCAGGGCGGAGATTCGCTCCATTTCAATCTGGGAGGTGTTTTCTTTCATAAAGACAAAATCCCGTTCCAGGAACAGTGAGATTTTGTTGAGCCCGACTAGCCCCTTTAAGTCGTTAAACAGGTCGTAGGCCTGTTCCTCTCCAGGTACGATACAGAGCAGTTTACCGGGACTGATTAGATAAAACTCGTGCAGTAAAAATGTGCGCGCGGAACCCGATAAACCGCTGAGCATTACATCCTGTCGGTTATCAAGACAATTTTTTATGGAATTCAGTAACTCCCGGTTCAAATGTTTTTTTCCCTCCCCATAGGCACGGGGGGACGGTTCTCGTGTGCAAATTGGGATATGCAACTAAGCACACGAGAACCATCCCCCTGTGCTTCCGAGAACCGTCCGAGACTACTGAAAAAGTATCATACATGTCATCCTGAGGAGCTGCAGGCGACGAAGGATCTCTTTGGGAAGTCCGTAATATTGGACCTTTAGCCAACGAGATTCTTCGCTATCGCTCAGAATGACACGCAAGAGTCCTGGCCGCCGGGTTCCCAGTACGAGTGTACCAGAGATTCTTCGCTATCGCTCAGAATGACACGTAAGAGTCCTGGCCGCCGGGTTCCCAGTACGGGTGTACCAGAGATTCTTCGCTATCGCTCAGAATGACACGCAGAAGAGCACTTTTTCAGTGGTCTCGAACCGTCCCCGTGTGCTTCTAACTATAGTAGTGCTGATTTATGAATGGAGGACTGGTTAAGCCCATTTCTATGGCGCATTCGTTACATATGCCGCTGACTTGCACGGAACCCTCTTCTCCTTCGACTTCAATTTCTTGAAATATGCGTTCGCAGTATTCGCAAATGTAGTATATTCTCAATATGCCCGCCCCTTTTAGATTTTCTGTTATTTTCCCTTAAAGGCGGGGCAAATATACCTGACCCTTAATTGTACGCGTTCATAGCCTCGGTTATGCCGGCGCTTATCCATTTCTCTACGGCGTCGGCCGCTTCTTTGATGGTTTGGTCCATCTGTTCTTGCTCGGCACCGGAAAAGCGCCCCAGTACCCAATCGATGGCTTCGCGATCGTCCGGGCGGTCTATGCCGATGCGAGTACGCGCGAAATCAGATGTCGCCAATCTTTCCATGATGGATTTGATGCCTTTATGCCCGCCGCTGCCACCCGCGGCACGTATGCGTATGGTTCCCAGCGGCAGGTCCATATCATCGTAGATCACCATGAGGTCGCCCAGATCCAGCTTATGCCAGTGGACCAGAGGCTGCACTGATCGCCCGCTGAGGTTCATATAGGTGAGCGGTTTAACCAGCAGGACTTTTTCGCCCTTCAGCCTGATGTGCCCTATGATGGCATCAAACTTGCTCTCCTGCTTCTCCACTGGGTAGCGGGCGGCTAACTCCTCCAGGACCATGTAGCCTATGTTGTGACGGGTATTCTTGTATTCTTTGCCCGGGTTGCCAAGACCCACAATTATCTTCATAGATAGACCCCTATTTTTTCACCATAAATTTCGAGAACCAAAAAAGAAACCCGGTTAAGACCGGGTTAGATATTTTACTCGCTTTCCTCTTCGACTACTTCCTCTTCGACTACTTCCTCTTCAGCTACTTCCTCTTCTCGGGTTGCTACAATATTGGCGATGGTGGTATCTAAATCTTCCAAAACCTCTATATTGTCGGGTATGTCCAGATCACCTATAACTACTTTGTTCCCTATTGTCAATCCTGAAACATCAAAGGTTATCACTTCCGGTAAGTCTCCCGGTAAGGATGAGACGGGTATTTCTCTCATTAAGGTTTGCAGCACTGCCCCGGACTGGCTGACTTCTTCTTCTCCTAACAGGTGAATTCTAATCATGCTGTTAATTTTTTCATCCATGGCCACGGTTAGGAAATCTACGTGAGTTATGTGGCCGCTGATGTGATCCTTCTGTACTTCCCGTACCTGGGCCACTGATGCTGGCTTCCCTTCTATCTCCAGGGAAAAAACCCCGTTAATGCCCATACGGTTAAATGTTTTAGTCAAATTTTTGCGATCCAAAACTATGTTGAGGTTGTCCTTTCCCCTGCCATAAATTACTGCGGGTACCCCTTCCTGCCGTTTTAATTCTTTAAGGTATCCGGCATTTTTTATGGGCCGTATTTTTGCTTCTAACACAGGTATTGATGCCATTTTCTTACCCCTTTCTAAGTGTGCTGCCTATATTTTTGTTATTTTTATGACCTGAATAAGCTTATCCTTATTTTAAGCTGTCTAATCCTCAAATATTTTGCTGACGGATAGATCTTCGTGAATTCTTAACAAGGCTTCCCCTAGCAAGGGGGCTATCGATAAAACAGTCAGGTTGGGAAGCTTTTCCTTCACTGGAATGGTATTGGTAACTATGATTTCTTTAAAAGGCGCGGCCGCGATTCTCTCTAGCGCAGGTCCAGAAAATACCGGGTGGGTACAGCAAACGTATACCTCGCAAGCACCTTGGTCCAGTAAAACTTCGGCGGCGGTGCACACGGTGCCAGCGGTATCTATAATGTCGTCGATAAGAATTACTGATTTGCCTTCGACCTCACCGATTACATTCATAACCTCGGAAACGTTGGGCGCGGGCCGTCTTTTGTCAACGATGGCCAGCGGCGCCCCTAATTTGGCCGCCAGATTGCGCGCCCGGGTAACCCCGCCCACATCTGGTGATACTACCACGGCCTTGTCCCCCAGGTCTTTTTTGTTCAGGTGTTCGGCCAGGGTAGCGACTCCCGGCAGGTGGTCGACAGGTATATCGAAAAATCCCTGTATCTGCGTAGCATGGAGATCCACGGTTACGACCCGATGGGCTCCGGCTTCTACGATAAGATTGGAAACCAGTTTGGCAGTTATGGGGTCGCGGGCCCGGCTTTTTCGATCCTGACGCCCATACCCAAAATAGGGAATAACTGCATTGATGCGTCCTGCGGATGCCCTGCGGAAGGCGTCAATCATGATGAGTAATTCCATCAGGGTTTCATTACCAGGCGAGCAAGTAGGTTGGACTACAAAGACGTCCACCCCCCGCACGCTTTCATCAATCTCCACGCTGACTTCACGATCCGAAAAATGAGATACCGCCGCTTTAGCTAATGGCATCCCCAGATAATCCCCTATCTCTTTGGCCAGCAAGGGATTCGCATTGCCTGTAAATAGCTTCATCCGCCACCTGGATGCATTCATGAACCTATACCTCCATTCAGATTCTGGAATGGTTATTACCTGGACTCCCCCGGAGTCCTTTTTTTCAAGTTCTTCTGTTGGGCCCGTTCCACTGCGAGAGTGTCAACCGGAACGTCCCGGGTAATGGTAGAGCCTGCTCCGGTTATGGAGTTTGCCCCTACCTTAATTGGAGCTACCAGGTTGGTATTGCTGCCAATAAATACGCCGTCCTCCAGTATCGTCTCCCATTTATTTTTACCATCATAGTTGCAGGTAATGGTGCCTGCCCCTATATTTACTCCTTTGCCTACCCGGGCATCGCCTATATAGCTTAAATGGGGAGCTTTGCTCCCTTCTCCCAGGGTTGACTTTTTTATTTCCACGAAGTCTCCCACTTTTACTTTCCGATGCAGAGTCGCTCCGGGACGCAGGTAAGCAAAGGGTCCAATGGTGCATTCATCGCCTACCTGGGCTTCTTTGATGCGTGAGTTCTCAATCAACACCTGGTTGCCTATGGCGGAAGATGTTATGCGGGTCCCCGGGCCAATCTCACAATCCATCCCTATGGTGGTCTGGCCTTCGATTATGGTGCCGGGATAAATGATGGTGTCCATGCCAATGGTTACCTCACTGTCAATGAAAGTGGAGCGCGGGTCTATAATAGTTACCCCGCTTTGCATTAGGGACTCATTTTTGCGCCGTCTCAGTATCTCTTCGGCTTGGGCTAACTGTACCCGGTCGTTTATGCCATAGATATCCTCGCGGGCGTCTAACTGTAATACTGCTACTTTTTTGCCGCTGTTTTTAAGAATGGGCAGAATCTCGGTCAGATAATATTCACCCTGGGCATTCTGGGTACTAATGCCTGCCAGGGCGGCAAAGGCATCTTGGACCTGCAAACAGTACATCCCGGAGTTTATCTCCTGGACAGCCTTTTCTTCTATTCCAGCATCTTTTTCTTCTACAATAGACTGGAATACCCCTTCCTGATCACGTATTATTCTTCCATATCCATGCGGGTCTTCGACCCGGGTAGATAGAACTGTAGCTGCGGCTCCGCTTTGCTGGTGATAATCTATCAAGGCCTTCAAGGTGGCGGACTGCAACAGGGGGGTGTCTCCGGCCAAGACCAGAATGGTATCATCCCCGCTAACTTTATCCTCGGCCTGCATCAGGGCATGTCCAGTTCCCAGCTGTTCAGCCTGGACCGCAAATTCAACCGTCCCCGGGAGGAATAATTCTTCGACCATTTCTCTCCCGTGCCCCACTACCAGAACTATCTTCTTAACTCCAGCCAACCGTGCCGCATCTGTTACATGAGCTACCATGGGTTTTCCGGCTACGCGGTGCACAACCTTGGGTAGTTGGGAACGCATGCGCACACCTTTACCAGCAGCCAGTATTACCGCTGAAATATTCACTATCCTGTTACCTCTCCTCACTAAATCTTCTATATGTAGATTACCGGCGCCCTGGCCGGAGTCTATACCCTTGTATTATACCCTTTTATATCAGCCTATGTAAGAGTTTAATCTGTCAGCGGCTAAAGTGGATACCGCCCAGGTATTGCTGGGCCATCAAGAGATCATCAGGCTTATCTACATCAACCCCAACCTCGGCGTAGGGCGATATGATGCCTTTGCCGCGAATGCCAACTACTTTATGAAATCTTTTTTCCGCCATTTGGATGCTGAGCCGTCCGGCCAAGTATTTCCATACTAATCCGAAGCCAAATAATTTGGCGATGGCCATCGGGTTCTTGCGCCGACTGATGAGCTGCAGACCTATATCCAGGCAGGCTGGAATAATTTCAGACCGTACCAAAAACAGGTTCCCCCCGGTGAAGATCCCATCCTTCAATTTTACATAGGTGCGAACCACACCCGGATATTTTTGCTCGTTGACTTCTTTGCGCGTAACCGGGTAGTAAAAATCGGCCTCACTTGTTTCGCAACTGATGAGAAAGTCGCCGATGGCCTCCGGGGTCAGGAAAGGGACATCGGTAGGCACGGCCAATACTTTGGGGCTTATCTCTCTGCCGCTAAGAAAGCCGACCGCGTGGGCAAAACTCTCAATAGCGTTTTCGCCTCCCTCTACAAAAAAAAGGCTGTCATCCCGCGGCAAGATACTGCGCAGTGCCTCCACCGGTCCGCTCACCACAATATTCTTTATGTTGGGTGTACCCCGCAGGGCACTGTATACATAATATATCATAGGGTATTTACCGATTATGATCAGGGCTTCATTGTCGTAGGGAGCTATTTTTTTCAGTTCGCTGCTGTTTTCGCCGCCCGCAAGGATTACAGCATCATATTGCATCCTGAATACCTCCATTAACTTTATGGAATTAACTTTCTTTTTTACTGGCTTCCAGTTTCATGCATTCGATAAGAACGTTTTCAGCATTTTCGATGTGTTCCTGTGCCAATTGCCGGGCCAGCTGAGTATCCCTGGCTTGTATCGCTTCGACTATTTGTTTATGCTCCAGCAGGGATTCTTTATTCCTGCCCGGGAAGGATAGGGATGTCAGTCTAAACCTTTGAATCTGTTCGCGGAGGTTGCTTATGATGGTGGCCAGTCGTACATTGCGGCTGGCTCTATAAAGCAGTTCATGAAAACTGGTATCTACCTCCACCAGCTTATCGATGTCACCTGCGGTTATGGCTTCTTGTTTCCCCACCAGCAGTCTTTCCATGGTCTCCAGTTCATCATCGGTAATTCTTTCCGCCGCCAGGCCGGCGGCCAGTCCTTCCAATGCTGCGCGTATTTCAAAAACATCGGCAATGTCCTTGAAGGAAAGGTCGGATACATAGGCGCCTTTGCGCGGCACCATAACTATAAATCCTTCTAGTTCAAGTTTGCGCAGGGCTTCTCTGATCGGAGTACGCGAAACACCTAATTCTTCGGCCATTTGTATCTCCATCAATCTCTCCCGGGGCTGCAAGGTCCCGTTTATGATGGCGCTGCGAATGGCATCCAAAACCAGTTCGCGCAGGGGTTTGTATGAATCTAAGTCGACCGGAGCTAAACGTCTTTCCTGCATTCTAATCACCTCTATTCAAAGATGAGACCAGATAGGCTTCTCGGTACTGGTCTTTCATTACTCGCCAAGCCTGCTGGGCCTCTTCCTGACTGGCGAAAACACCTGCCACGCTGGGACCGCTTCCCGACATCAGCGTATTCAGGGCTCCCAGAGCGTCCAGCTTCTGCTTAATAGTATCAATCTCCGGGCATTTTTCGATGCTTACTGTCTCCAGAACATTTTTCATTTGAAGGCCTATTTCGATAATATCATATTTGCGCCAGGCTTGAAGAAAAGCTGCGTTGTCAGGCGCATTCTGAATCTTCTCCAGGCGCAAACCCCCGTAGACTGCAGCGGTGGAAAGTTGAAATTCCGGTTTAACCAACACCATTTCCAAACGCGGTCCAGGCGGCAGGGGGGTAAGTATTTCGCCTCTGCCCCGCGCTAAAGCTGTGCCCCCCAGCAGACAGAAGGGCACATCCGAACCGATGCTAAGCCCTAATTTCAGCATATCTTCTCTGTCCAAGCAAAGCTCGAACATTTCATTCAATCCCAGTATTACGGCGGCGGCGTCAGTGCTTCCCCCGGCTAAACCCGCCCCCACCGGTATATGCTTCTCTATAAATATTTGCAGTCCTAATTGTATAGAATATTTTGTGCAAAGTAAATAAGCAGCTTTAAAGGCAAGGTTATCTTCATTAACGGGAATCTCAGCACTGTTGCTGGCTATCCTTATACCCTGCCCCCCGGATTGGATAAATATTTTGTCACGGAGGCTGATCTGCTGCATAACCGTTTCTAATTCATGATAACCGTCCGTCCTTTTCCCCAGAACATTCAGGGTCAGGTTAATTTTGGCCGGGGCCTCAATCATCAATTGGTTCTTCACCCGCCCCACTCCTTCTTTTTTATCATTATATATCAATCATGAGCCAGGGAACAGGTTTAGTGTCCCCCCTCTCCGGGAAGCAGGGCGGACAGGGGGACAGGTTTAGTGTCCCCCCCTCTCCGGGAAGCAGGGGTTGATCTTTAAATACCTGGGGGGGACACTAAACCTGTCCCCCTGTCTGCCTGTCCGCCTGTGCTTATTTGCGGGGTAATAGTTCCAGACATTTGAAGGTAATCTGGGCCGGTTGGGGGCTGTTCAGGCTCAGGCCTTGATCTGTCGATGAGACCAAGCATAGGGGGGGAAATAATACACACCACCAGTTTTTTCCGTTGCCCTCGCCGATTATTACTCTTACGGCCTGATATTTACCGGGTGGGAACACCAGGTTGCCATAGGATTTGGCCGGAAAATCATATGCGCCTACTTTTACCTCGACGGGGTAATTATACCCGCTGGCTTCTATGCGCGCCCGGGCCGCCGCCTCTATGCAGGGTATATCTTGCTGGGCCAGCTGCCGGGCTTCATCTACATTTTTAAGATCTGTAAACTCCTGTTGCATGAAGGTTACAATGTCGTCTTTGACTGCCAGTTTTAAAGCCTGATCGGCGGGATCATCACTGTTGGCGATAACGTGCAGCCTGAGTACACTTTGTTCCAGCGGTTCGCTGCGGTTGACCACCACCCATCCCGCGGTAAACATGGTTGTTAAAATGATTATTATACCTAAAATCTTCTTTAACAAAATAATATCCCTCCCTTTGTTTACATTGTTTCCGGGAAGGACTTGTTTTAAACTATTTTAGTAATTTATGTATTTGGGTTCCTAATAAACCGCATCCCCCACCAAAAATAAACGGGTGCGTTTGTCTTGAGGGGATTGAAACATCTCCAGGGAGGTGCCACTCTCAATAATTTTCCCATCCCACATAAAGTGGATCTGATCGGCCAGACGGCGCGCCTGAAATAGGTTATGGGTTACTATGATAATGGTTGTATTCAATTCTTCATTAACTATTTTTATATATCTCTCTATTTCTACGGAGCTGCGCGGATCAATGTTGGCAGTGGGTTCATCCAGGAACAGTACCTTGGGTTTTACCGCCAGAGCCCTGGCAATGGCTACCTTCTGCCGCTCACCACCTGATAAGCCCCGGGTGTCATTTTTAATAAAGGAGGTCATCCCCACCAGGTCGAGAACTTCTTCTACACGGCGCTTAACCTCTTGGCCCCTTTGCCCTCTTACTCTTAATCCATACGCAACATTGGCGGCAACCGTGCCTTCAAACATAAATGAGGTCTGGGTTACCATGGCCATCTGCCGCCGCAGTCTAAGGGTTTGTTCTTGGCTCCAAACTACTTCTTCCCCCAGCACTTCGACTTTACCGGTGGTGTTTTTATGAAGCAGGGCTATGATCCTCAGCAGGGTAGTCTTGCCGGATCCATTGGGGCCTAGAAAAGCATATATTTTACGGCCGGGTATGGTCAGTTCTTCAACGTTTAGTACCTCCCGCGTGCCATAGCGTTTGGTCACCTTATGTAATCTGAATACCGCTTGCATATTTAAATGACCTCTTTTCAACCGTGTTTATAATCATAATTATGCCGAAGGCTATGGCCAGCAGGATAATGCCAATGGCAATCGCCCGGCTGTCGTTGCCCATTCGGGTCTCCAGGACTATGGATGTAGTCAAGACCCGGGTGCTGCCCTGTATATTGCCGCCCACCATCATTACTGCTCCCACTTCGGCGATGACCCTGCCCAGAGCGGTGGTCAGGGCGGCAATGATGCCGATGCGGGATTCCTTGATGATTGTCCAGGCAGCTTGACGCAACGAGGCGCCTAAAGTAACCGCGGTGTCGTATACTTCCTGCTGCTGGGACATGACTGCTCGGGCGGTCAGGCCTGCTACGATAGGAAAAGCTAAGAGTAACTGAGCGATTATCATGGCAGTGGGGGTGAATAGGAGTTGATACTGGCCCAGGGGCCCCCGGGTGGTTAGGGCCAGGTAAACGATAAGACCAGCCAATACTGGGGGTAATCCCATAAATGTATATATGATATTCAAAATGGCTCGTTTCCCGCGTATGTCCTTAAGAGCCAGGGCGGCCCCGGTGGGTATGCCCATAATTCCGGCCAATAAGAGGGCGGTTAAGGATACCTGCAATGATACCAGGGTGATTTGAAGTATTTCCGGGTCCAGCGACCAAATCAATTGGAAACCCTGTTTTAGTCCATCTATTATTATCTCCATTTAAATATTTCCTTCCCCTAACTTGGCAAGATATAGGGAGGCACGGGGACGGTTCGAGACTGCTGAAAAAGTGCTCTTTTGCATGTCATTCTGAGCGATAGCGAAGAATCTCGTTAGCTAAAGGCCCAATATTACGGACTTCCCAAAGAGATCCTTCGTCGCCTGCAGCTCCTCAGGATGACATTTATGATACTTATTCAGCGGTCTCGAACGTCCCCTTGCTTCCTATTGCGTTAAATGTTTTATGTTACAATTGTTTAGGTATTATGA